>SKIC01000034.1 GCA_007116685.1 Balneolales bacterium | reverse complement strand
TTGCAAAACCGTGATTCGTACAGTTTTCAACTGGATGCCTCAGAAAGCACAACTTCACTGAGCAGCATGCCGGAAGCAATTACGTTCATGGAGAAAAAAGACAACGACGCCAGATTCATGTTGTTGATTTCGCCAAACGGAACAACTTCAGTGGAAGTACCTACTGAGCTACCAACTGAAATCAGCCTCAGTCAAAACTATCCAAACCCATTCAACCCGACAACGGTAATCAACTTTGCCTTACCGCAGTCTGAAATGGTACGGATTACAGTGTATGACATCATGGGACGTCAGGTTGCTACGCTGATTAACGGCGAAATGGCAGCGGGTCACCACGAAGTGAATTTTGACGCGAGCCGTTTGGCTAGTGGGATGTACGTGTATCGCCTGCAAGCAGGAAGCACCACGCTCACACGCACCATGACCTTAATTAAATAAACCATACAACGGCACAGCCGAGGTTAAAACTCGGCTGCTGTTCATTTTAAATCATGAAAAAAAGAGATTGTAGCATGAAAAATTTGATGATAATCGCACTGATAGCCGTTGTACTGGTATTCTTCACCGGCATCGGAACCGTAGTAGCCCAACCGGGCTTACCGAGTCCTCCTGATCAGGCCCCCTTGGCATTGAGCGCACTACTAGCCATGACTAGCGGCGCGTTAGGAGTTTATCTGCTTAGAAAGCGCAGATAGATTTACGTAAAGATTGAAAAACAAAACCCGCATGGTGAAAGCTATGTGGGTTTTGTTTTTTTAGGGTTTAGGGGTTAATGGTTTCAGGTTGAACGTTGAATGTTGAAGGTTTTAGGGTTGGTGCGGTTGGCGAAAAAATCATTGCGAAGATTCGAATTGATGTCAGGTTTCGTTGAATCGAGGTGATATCGGCACATTCGTTTCCAAAACATCTAAACAAATGTAGCCTCGGATAATCATCCGAGGAGAAAAAAGCACAACCCCGACCACCTCAAAAATGCGCCGGCAAAAATGAGTCGGAGATTGGGAAAGTATCCGGCGCTAAATGAAAAAGGGATTTTGGTCGAAAAGATGACATTAAAATGGTTTTCCAGGCAAAAAACGTGTCAGGTTTCCAAAACCTGACACGTTTTGGCATCGCACGGTCTACAAAACCTGTCACGTTTCTGCTCACCTTCAGTAGCCTTCCGGTTCAGGATCACCTCCGAGGCATTCATCAATTTCTTATCATTTCATCCATTTCTCCCTCATTTTCAAGCCATCTGCACTCGGGATTTGATAAAATCATTTCATAACTTAGAGGGTTAAACCCAATAATAAATCTAAAAAGAGCGTGGATATTAAAGAATTACTAGAATTTGCCCGCACAGTTGCTGAAAAAGGTGGGGCGAAAACCCTCGAATATTTCCGTAACGGTGTAGAAATTGATCACAAAACGGATGATAGTCCGGTTACTGTGGCGGATCGTCAGGCAGAGTTGGTCATGAGAGAGATTATCACAGAGAAATTTCCTGATCATGGCATCATCGGCGAGGAATTCGGCAAAACTAATGAAGACAGTGATATTCAGTGGATTTTAGATCCTATTGATGGCACGATTTCCTTTATCCACGGCATACCGACCTATACAACGCTCATCGGAATCACCATAAAAGATGAGCCGGTAATCGGTATTATTCATGCTCCGGCTTTGGGCGAAATGACCTATGCTGCTACCGGTTTGGGTGCATTTCATAATAACGAGCCTTGTAAAGTGCGAAAATGCAATCGGATTGAGGATGCTTCGTTTATCACTACAGACCTCGAGCATATTCACAAACACAATTTCACAGAAGCCTTTGACGCTTTGCTGGAAACCACAAAATATCACAGAACCTGGGGTGATGCTTACGGACACAGCCTGGTGGCAACAGGACGTGCCGATATCATGTTTGATCCCATCCTCAAAGTTTGGGATGCCGCTGCGCTTTTGCCCGTGATTAAAGAATCCGGAGGTGTTTTTTGCACCGTTTCGGGGGAGGAAGATATTTATGGGGGTAATGGTATTTCCGTGCATCCCGATCTCAAAGAAGCCGTTTTAGAATATTTTAAATAGAAAAACACAGTGTATGCAAACTGAGACTTTTTCCCTGAAATGGGTTCTCATTTTCTTTTTAATCGTAAGCTTCTCAATACCAGCGAAAGCCACCGATTACGAAGTTTGGCCTGAATATCCCATTGCTTACGAGCACCTTGAATTACATCTGGTTTGGAATGGTAGCGATGCCATTGATGGTCGAGCAAATTATCGCATCCGTCCGTTTCGTGATGGAGTGGAAGATGTGCGGTTACATGCCCCAAATCACAATATCCAAAGTATTTTATTGGATAGCCGCCCGGTAGAAATCACCGAAGAGGGCTACGAGATTATTATGCATTTGGGAAATCAAAATCTTGAAGGCGGTCAAACCTACACGCTGAGCATAGTGTATGATACTAAGCCCGAATTCGGAATGCGTTTAGGCGCTGATGACGTTCTTCGATCTTCTTTATTGCCAAAATCTGTTCGCCATTGGTTGCCCTCTTTTGATCATCCCCGAACACGCTTGTCCTACGAAATTAACGTTTCCGTACCGGCAGGAGAAACAGCAATTGTCTCAGGCACAAAGGTGAGAAGCCGGGAAGAGGGGGATAGAGTAATTTGGACGTGGAAATCAGAGGATAGCGTATCCATATCGGATATTGCATTAGCAGCGGGCTCGTTTTCTATGGATTCGGCTATGTTCGGCACAAAAACAGCGCGGATTTTTGTCCATGAAAGCCAAACTGATTTTGAAAAGAGCGCCGGACTTGAAACGATAATCAACATGATTCGCAGAGCTGAGCAAGCCTTCAATAGCGAATTTCCCGGTGATGAACTGAATGTGGTCATTTTGGGTGATGAATATTGGGAAACCAAAAGTTTCAGCAAGCAATTTACTTTCGCCTATTTAAATAATGCTTCTTTTGAAGAGCATATTTCCAGAGCAATCTTAGGGCAGTGGATGGGTGTAGTTCGAAATACGGAAACCTGGAAAGATGCCGAAGCACTTGCCATTACCAAACAGCAAATGGCTGCACGCCATGACTTTTCATTTGATTTCTCTGTCCCGTATCGCTACGAGGAACTTCGTATTAGTCCTTCGGTTTACGATGCCTTTAGTCCGCGCAGAGCAGCAATTTGGACATCTGAAGATAGTATTTATGTAAACACGGTCAGAAATAGTCTGCCCGATGTATTGCAACTTCCCGAAGGACTCTTGACTTGGAAAAATTTTGCCGAAGTTTGGTATGCAAGTTCCGGGATTCCATGGAAAAATCCTGTAAGTCCACTGCAAAAAGATATTCCGGATACTTTGGTGGTAAAAGTGACTTCAACGGTTGATCAGACGAACAATCGTGTTGTTCTGGAAGTGAGCGAAGGGCGTGCTTTTGAGATGGAATTGACTGTGCTAACCAGAGAAAGCGTACAGCAGTTTGATATCTCCGTATCTGGATCTGGGGATCGGATTCCGGTGCCGGTGAGCGGGCGTATTTTGGCTGTTATTCCGGAGGTTGATCAAGCCGCAGCGATTATCATAGAAGAGGAGAAATCACTCACGCTTTGGTTGAATCAACTCAGGTCCGGACGATTATCAAGCGATCAGAGAATTACCGCAGCCTTTGGAATGGCTTCTTATGATGATGACCCGGATTTGCAACTCGCCCTCCGTGACGTACTCCCAATGGTAGAAGATGATGTTGAACTTACCGCAGAAATTTATCGCACAATTGGCTTGGTTACCAAAGGTGCTACCGGAGTCCAGAATTTATTTTTACGTGGTCTGGAATCCGAACATACCTCTATACGAGATGCGTCACTGGAATCTTTGCAGTATTATTCCGGGAATGAGGAAATCAAAGAGCGAATTTTCAACATAATCAGCGGTTCGCCGGATATCGATTTTGTAAACAAAGCTATTCCTGTGTATGGCAGATTGATTGATGAGGACGAATACGAATCGTTTTTAGGACAATTTCTTCGTGAAGATGTGGATTTAGAATTCACCAGAACTTTGATTGATGAATTATTCACTTTAGAAAATAAATCATTTGCCATAGAACGCTCCGAGCCGTATTTAAGCAGTCGTTATCCATTTGATATTCGATTACAGACCCTCAATCTGCTCATGCAATACGATGACAGCCGTTCACGATGGAGAGACCGCCAGCAAAATCTATCTGCTGATTTAGACCCAAGGATGCGCTATCTGATTCTCGAAATGGCCAAAAAAGACGGAAACAACGCCATCCTCGAAAATCGAAAACCCCGCGAATTTGACGCAAGAGTGTTGGATTTGATAGGTGATAGGTGATAGGTGATAGGTGAAGAGTTTAGGGCTTAGGGTTTAGGGGGTAATGTTTCAGGTTGAACGACGAAGGTTGAAGGTTTTGGGATTGGTGCGGTTGGCGAAGGATTAATTGTGGACAATCTATTTGGTGCCAAAATTGGGGTTTGTTTGCAAATAGATTTCTTGACTACAGCTCAAGCTCCGGAGGAGCGGAATATTGGTAGCCGGGGTCGAGCGGAGCGATACCCGGGGTTAAAAGGCCACCACTAAAAATGCGCCGTCAAAAAAAATCGGAGGCTAGAACAGAATCCGGCGCAGAATGAAATGGGATTTGGTCAAAAAAAGCGTTGGAATGGATCTTTAGTCTTAAAAATGTGTCAGGTTTTTGAAACCTGACACGTTTCTGCTCACATTGCGAAGCTTTCCAGCATTCGGCGCGAAATGAATACGGAGTTTTTGTTGAAGCCTAAACTCCAAAATCCCCACATATCCCACACAACTTTTCTGCTCTGTTTGCTCTCAATTTTGTATGTTCTTACAAATTAAAAAATCATAGAAATTGAACTTATATTTATGGAGAACAGCGGAAATTTAGTTGTCAGTCGATTGCTGTCATTCTTACCCGAAGCTTATCAAAATCCAATCACAGAAACGGCTATTGGAGTTTTTCTCTTACTTGGGATAAGTGCCATTTTACACTTCCTGATTCGTGCATGGATTATATCCCTTATCACCAAATTAGGAAAAAAAGCGAACCACCCGTGGTATGATGCCATCCTCGAGAACAAACTCCCTCAAAGGGCTTTATTCATACTACCCTTACTCATTTTTTACATAGGTATAGATTGGGTTTCGCAATTTCCGGAAGACCTGCTCAATTTTTTCATGAGGCTCATAAATGCCACCATGATTCTGGTCGTGGCCCGAACTATTGATAGTTTTCTATCAACCATTCATTCTATTCATCTGTTATCCAGCGAATCAAAAAGGCGGCCCATCAAAAGTTATATCCAAATGGGTAAGGTGATCGTGTACATCATCACCGCAATTTTAATTATTGCTCAACTTGCTAATCAATCTCCCTGGTATTTTCTGAGTGGAATTGGTGCTATGACGGCCATCGTTCTATTGATTTTCCGAGATACTCTGCTTTCTCTGGTAGCCAGTATCCAATTAACCGGAAATGATGTTGTTAGAGTTGGAGACTGGATTGAAATGCCTCAGTTTGGTGCCGATGGTGATGTTGTAGATATCGCACTAAATACAGTGAGAGTTCAGAACTGGGATAAAACGATTACGGTAATCCCAACGCATAAATTTCTTGATCACAGTTTTCGTAATTGGCGTGGGATGCAGGAAAGTGGCGGCAGACGCATCATGAGGAATTTATTGATAGACATTGAAAGTGTGCGTTTTTTGTCTTTGGCCGAAGTAGAGCGACTAAAGGAATCGTATTTACTCAAGGATTATATCACCCGCAAACTTGAGGATGTCCATGCCTACAACAAAAGCAAGATGACCAAATCATCGGTGATTACGAACGGACGATGGCTCACAAATATCGGCACTTTTCGGGCTTATGCGTATGAATATCTTAAGCATCACCCTAATACACATAAAGAGTTATTGACGATTGTTAGGCAAATGGAGCCAACGGCACAAGGTTTACCGCTTCAGATATATGCTTTTGCGAATTCTACACAATGGGCTATTTATGAACAAATTCAGGCGGATATTTTTGATCACTTACTGTCGATTTTGCCCGAGTTCGGATTACGACATTTCCAGCAGCCGTCTGGTTGGGATTTTGATAAAATCTCGAATAATCCAGGTTTTAAAGATTAGGAGGTGGCTTTGAAAAACCAGGATTTTTGTTCAAGATCGAGGCCAGAAGGATTTTAAAACCGCAGTATATTGGCCATATGTGAGGATTTTAAAATCCTGATAACGAAGATATTGGGCAAAAAGACAGTTTTTCAAAGCCACCTAAGAAAGAATGTGATTATGAACATAAAATTAGACAAAAAAGTCGCCCTCATAACGGGAGCATCCAAAGGAATTGGTGAAGACACAGCACAATTACTTGCAAAAGCCGGAGCAGAAGTAATTGTTGTGAGCCGAAAATTAGAAGCAGTTGAGGCTGTGGCTGAAAGTATTACAAAAAATGGCGGTAAAGCACATGCGAAAGCTTGCAATGTCGGAAATATGGAGGAAGTCGCCGAATTGGTTTCATGGATAGAGTCGAAATTTGGTGTGCTTCATATTTTGGTAAATAATGCGGCGGCAAATCCAGTTTATGGGCCTGTGTTGGATTGTGATATCGATGCTTTCGATAAAATAATGCAGGTCAATGTAAAAGGTCCAATGCAATTAGCCCGCCTGCTGCATCCTCTGATGAAAAAAGAAGGTGGCTCGGTAGTGAATATCAGCAGTATTGGCGGGGTAAAACCGGAGCAGAATTTGGGCTATTACAGCATCAGCAAAGCGGCTATGAATATGATGACTCAGGTTCTCGCAAAGGAGTGGGGTGCAGATAACATCCGTGTAAATGTGATATGCCCTGGATTAATCAAAACCAAATTCAGCAAAGCTTTATGGAGTGATGAGAAAACACTCCAGCGATTCACGAAGCATCTTCCTCTTCAAAGAATGGGAAATCCCGAAGAGATTGGAGCCATGATTTTGTTTTTAGTTTCCGATGCCTCCGCCTACAGCACAGGCTCCGTATTTTTCGCAGACGGCGGATTTACGATTTGATGGAAAAACGTAGGACGTCCATCCCTCAACCGTAGGACGTCGTCCCCGACGTCCGGTAGCAAATAAACAAATCGTCCACGATTTGTTATAACGTCGCAGTCGAGGACGACTGCGATATTTTATTCGGGCATCGGGGACGATGCCCTACTATAGAAGGACGTCGTCCCCGACGTCCGGTAGCAAACAACAAATCGTCCTCGATTTGTACAATGGTCGCAGTCGAGACGACTGCTATATTTGCTCCGGGCATCGGGGACAATGCCCTACGATGGCAGGACGTCGTCTCGACGTCCTGCCATAAAAAATAAATCGTCCTCGATTTGTATTGTCTGCTCAACCATCAATAGTAAAAAACTGTAAATTTTTAGTAAGGAATAAGCTTTGAGTGTATCTGCAAAAGAAAAAAACAAGATATGGCTCAGAAAAACATAGCAGATAACAACTCAGCATACTTTTGCACACTTACAATAACTGGATGGATTGATCTCTTTACGAGAAAATCTTTGGCTGATATCATTATAAACAACCTTGCCTTTCTGATATCAAATAACAGGATTATGATAGAATCCTATTGCCTAATGCCTAGTCATTTACATCTTATAGCCTACTCAAGGTGTGAATTTCTAAGCAGAGTTCTTGGACATTTTAAAAGTTATACAGCGAAGGAACTAATTCAAGCTATACAAAATGATAAACAAGAAAGCCGCAGGCGATGGATTAGTTCTATATTTACTGTTGCAAATAAACAGAGAGATTTAGGCCGAAAACATAAAATCTGGAAATCCGGATGTTATCCCATTACATTAGATAGCCCAATTAAGTATTCTCAAAAAATGGAATATATACATCTTAACCCTGTAAAAGCTGGAATAGTAACTCAGCCTGAGCATTACTTTTATTCAAGTGCACACCCAGAGAACCCCTTGCGAGAATTATTATGCGTTTAATTCTCATTTTATGAGTTTTGGCTATGATTTATTTGGTTATGATTTATAAAGGGGCAACAGGCCTCTTTGGTTGCAGAAGCAGGATTTTGTCCACGATTTGTTATAACGTCGCAGTCGAGGACGACTGCGATATTTTATTCGGGCATCGAAGACGATGCCCTACTATAGAAGGACGTCGTCCTCGACGTCCGGTAGCAAATAAACAAATCGTCCACGATTTGTTATAACGTCGCAGTCGA
>SKIC01000022.1 GCA_007116685.1 Balneolales bacterium | reverse complement strand
TTCAAGTAAAAATAATTGGAATTCAGCAGTTTTAATCATCTCGCCATATAAGGCATTGATTTTATTGCATTATCACCATTTTTGGCTTGGGCTTTTTTTTACAAATTGCCTAAAATTGCATCTAAACCCCGTTTTTTTTGAGAAACATGACTGTTTTTGCTTGACACATCACATCCTTATCAGTATAATCAATGCGAAACGGTGAGGGATTTTCCCTGAAACCCATTACAAACAACATTAATAAACGGAGTTACACATGAACAGATTCCACGAAGTTAAGGCTCTTGTAGATGAGCTTGAAGTAGATATGGACAAATTCTACAACAAAAGTAACAAGACTGCCGGTACTCGCGCTCGTAAGTCTCTTCAAGATCTCAAGAAGCTTGCACAAGATATTCGTGTAGACATTCAAGACAAGAAAAAAGCTGACTAATACAGAATTTTCAGTCTGAATTTTTCGAAATTCCAAACCTGTTCACTTCTTGAGCAGGTTTTTTTTTGCCCTTTATTTTGTGGCTCTACTGATTAAAATGAGTGCGGTGTTAGTTTCTTTCGCCAGTCTTATGATATAATCTCCAAAAGTACGCTGATTTTGTTGATTACGCCCCAATCCAAGAATTACCAAATCAGCATTATTTGATTCTTTTATTAAAACATCAGCAGCAGTATTGCTTTTTATTACTTTAATATTTGGAGTGTTGGTAACCAAGCGGGACGCAAATAGATGTAATTGTTTTACTCTTTTTTCGTAAAACTCCTTTGAAGTATTCTCGGGGAGAATATGCAAAAAAGTAATTCCAGGAGATGCGACTCTACTCAAACTTCCGATTATTCTAGCTCGCAAGGTGTCATGCAGTCCTTCACCTGCAACCGGTATTAGTACTTTTTTTGCTTCAGTTACATGCCAGTTTTTGTGTGGTTGTTTAAAAACTACTAAATCACCAGATACAGAATTAGCAAGATGCTCAAGGGCATTTGCTGTTCCAAGATGTTCGAGTTTACTTAAACCAAGCAAAATACTTTTAGCCCCATGATACTGTGCTATCCTGCTTATTTCATCCCAGGGGTTATCTGCAATGGTAGCGAGAGCTTCCGGCGTAAATCCTTCTTCCAAACAAGTAGCCAATGCTTGCTGTAATCCTTCTTGATTACTTTTGACATGATGTATTGAAGATTCTGTAGTAGCAGGACTTATTGTCGAGAATAACATAATTCTTCCAACTTTAGGAGGCGTTAGTGCATCAGCTAGAAAAACCATAGAACTAGCATGCTCTGGATTTGCTATAGGAACAAGTACTAATGGATTATGCCCTCTTAGTTTGGCTAAAGTAGGATCAGAAGCTTCACTGTAAGCATCAACCACCTGAGCTTGCTTCTCATATAGTACCAGAAACAAAATTAAACCGACTACCAGCCATCCCCCTGCTATAAGACCTGCTACAGGAACAGATACAGCTTGAAACAGCACAAGAGCAATACATGCAGCCATACCAACTAACGGTAAGGCTGGGAAAAATGGAATGCGAAATCCTTTTTGTACATCAGAGCCACGTTTTCTGAGAATAATGACTAGAAAATGTGCAATACTGTAGGTAATTAGAAAAATCAAACCCGATGCAGCACCGGCAGCTGCTACATTAGGAAGTAACAAGATTAGTAAAACTACTACCGATGCCGTTGTGAGAATAGCCGGAACAGGTGTACCATAATTACTGTGAATTTCTGATATGCCAGCACCCAACGTACGATCTTGTGCCATTGCTAAAGCAATACGAGAAGCAGAATATAAATTGGCCTGTAATGCAGAGAGCATCGAAAATATCCCCCCAATAATTACCAACCAAAAACCAAATGGCCCTAAGAAATTTTGTACTGCAATAGCAACTACGGCATCAGGATATGCTGTACCCATTGCGGTTATACTTTCCCCGGCTGGAACACCTACAGTCATAACCACAAACAATAGCGGCAAGTAAATTATCATCCCAATAATTACAGTAGCCATCATGGCTTTTGGGATATTTTTTTCAGGCTCTATAATTTCACCCGACACATTGGATATTAATCCAAATCCCTGAACCGCAATAAATGTATAACCCATGGCTATTAATAAGCCACTCATTCCACCGGTAAAGAAAGGTTGTAAGCTATTTGGTATAGATACTTCCGGTTTGCTTATTAGTATAGCGAGGCCAGTTGCGATAATAATCACAAACACCAATATTTTTCCTATGTTGATCCATGAACCGCCGGCGGTTTTCTTTATAGAATTCCGTACCGTATAAGTTATTGTGGCTAATACAGCAAATACAACAATAGCCCATCTTGAATCAAGAAAGTACCCCAAAAAGGAAAGCTCAAATTGCTGTAACATAATCACGAAGAATGCTGCAAACCCGACTGAGTACAGCAAAGCCGCAACTATGGAAGCGAACCAAATTACCCAACCCACAGCAAAGGCTACTTCTACTGTCAGAGCTTTTTTAGCATAGGTATACATTCCGCCTGACTGTGGATTTGCCGATGCCATTTCTGCAAAAGTAAGAGCTGTTATAAAAGCAATCAGCCCATTAAGAAGAAATGCAAGTATAGCGGAAGGACCGGTAACTGCAAAGGCCACCCCTGCCAATGCAAAAATACCACCGCCTACCATAGCTCCAACACCAATACCTGTTGCTTCCCAGAAACCTATGGTGCGGTTTGTATAATTATTTTGCGTATCGATGTAATTCTACCTATCTAATTTTTAAAATTATCAAAAATAATGTCTTTAAGATTCATTATGGCTGATGATAACCAATGCCGTATCCGTTTCCTTAGCCATTTTTCTTATAAAATCGCCGAATGTACGCTTATTTCTAGCTGAAGTACCAATACCTAAAATAACCAAATCATATTTTTTTGCTTCTTCTACCAGTGTCATTTGTGGGTTAGGGCTTTGCATAACTTGCGTTTTGAAATTTCCGAACACCAAGCGATTTGCAAATAGTGAGAGTAAGCGTTTGTTTTTTTGAATAATAGAATCAGATACATCTTCCGGCAAAACATTCAAAAAGGTGAACTCGGGATTTGATAATCGAGACAAGCTTCCCAGTATACGTGCCCTAAGGGTATCATGAGTGCCCTTACCTGCTACAGGCACAAGAACAGTTTTTGCGTTCGTAATTTGCCAGCCTACATAAGGTTGACGCATCACAACAACATCACAAGTTACCCGACCCATAAGTTTTTCAAGTTGATCAGTGGTACGCGATTTATCCAAATCGGGCAGGCCTAAAATCAAGCTTCTTACACGGTGGGCTTCGATTACACGTACAATCTCCGGCCAAGGCTGGTCTGCTATAGTCACAAGAGCTTCCGGCCGTAATCCGGACTTCATAGATGTAGATATCGCCTTTTGCAGACCTTTTTGATTACGTTCAATTTGCTCTTCAAGGTCTGTTGCTTCGTTTCCCTTATCCTGTACTATGGAAAGCAGCATAACTTTTCCGACACCGGGTGGTGTAAGTGCATCTGCTACAAAAACCATGGATTGTGCATTCGCAGGATTGGCGATGGGTACGAGCACTAATGGATTCAGGCCGCGTTGACGGACCAAATCCGGGTCAAGCCCCTGCGTAAAAGCATCAACTACACGTGCTCTGCTTTCGAATAACACAAAGAACAAAATGGTTCCCAGAGCCAGCCAGGCCAGAGCCACTCCACCCGCTGCAGGTTCGGCAATAGCTTGAAAAATAGCCAATCCACCACAGGTGAGTATCCCAATGATTGGAAATAAAGGGAAATACGAAACGGTAAATGTAGTTCTCTTACCCAAAGAGCGCTTGCGCATCAGGTAACCAATAAAATTTGCCAAGGCGAATGTCAGCAAAAATATCAAACTGGATGCTGCACCGGCAGTAGCTACATCAGGCAGGATAAGTAAAAGCAGAATGATGATACCGGCAGTTACTAAAATTGAGATGTGAGGTGTTCCATACACAGGATGCATATCCGATAAAGGGCGAGCTAAGGTGCGGTCTTTTGACATAGCCATAGCTACTCTTGAAGCCGCAAAAAGGTTGGCTTGCAATGCCGAAAGCATAGAAAAAATACCGGCAATCATCACCAACCAAAATCCGAACGAACCGAGATAGGTTTGAGCGGCAATAGCGACGATAGTTTCCGGATTTTGTGCGCTCATATCTGCAATAAACTCTCCCGGGTTCATTCCCACGGTCATCACCACAAAAAGTAAAGGAACGTATATGCTTAATCCAATTGCCAGTGTTAAGACCATGGCCCTCGGAATATTCCGTTCCGGATCTTTAATTTCACCTGAGGCAGCAGCAATTAAGTCAAAGCCCTGCAATGCTATAAAAGTATAACCCATCGCCATTATCAAGCCCGAAAAACCATCTGAAAAGAAAGGCTGTAAACTGGTTGCTACGTGAGATACAGGCGTTTTGAAAAGCATCGCTAAACCACCCGCAATCAAGATTCCAAACACCAGAACTTTACCAATATTGATAAATGCGCCTCCACCTGCCGAAGAGCGTCGCAAATGCCAGGCAAAACTCAATGTAGCCAATAAAGCCAGTCCGGTAATCGCCCATCTTTGCCCTAACCATGCAGGCATAGATTCTCCCAAAATTTGCTGTAAAATAACTACCGTAAATGCTCCAAATCCTACAGCATACAAAACTGCGGCTACGATAGAGGCAAACCATACAATCCAACCTACTCCAAATGCAATTTGCACGGTCATGGCTTTCTTGGCAAAGGTATATGTTCCACCTGACTGTGGATTAGCTGCTGCCATTTCAGCAAAAGTAAGTGCTGTAATGAGCGCAATCACGCCGTTTAGTACAAATGCCAATATTGCGGAAGGTCCGGTAGCTGCAAAGGCTACTCCGGCCAATGCCAGAATACCTCCGCCCACCATAGCTCCAACACCAATGCCGGTAGCTCCAAAGAGCCCCATTGTGCGATTCGAATTTTGTGCCGCCTGTGAGATATACTTCTCCGATTATTTGTTCTTTGTCACTCGTCTTATCGAGCCAAAAGTAAGTAAAAATTCAAAAATCATTATGGGTAAGATGAGTTGAATGCTCAACAAGTTTTGGAAATAATCAAAGTTGTCTCTCCCAAATTTATTTTGGTAAGCTAAAATCTGCTAACTAATTGAGTCTCAATTCTGACCGTTTTTCTCAAAGAATATCTCTCCAAATTCTTCGCTTTTTCCATATAGACTTCTTGATATATGTGTGATATATGTGTATAATAGTATCCAATGAGAAGCGACAAAATGGAAAAAGAGAAAAAAGAATATCCGGCAATTAATGTAATCAATGCTATGCGTGGCTTTGCGGATAGGAACTTACCGCATAAAATTACACCCTACCGCATGAAAATGCCCGATGGCACAGTACATACCATCAAGGAGGTTAGGCGAATGACTACTCAGACTGTGGGCAACTATCAGCATTTTCATTATGTGGTGCAAAGCAAAGAGCAGCGCTACTTTCACATTGTTTTTGACAGCTCTGTACTCACCTGGCGTTTTGTACAAGAAATTGACGAACAGTTATTCTTCTGAATGATTTACCACCTATTGTTTTTATTTATAGAAATGAAAGCAAGTGCCTCACAGTTTGTTTTGAGGTTTGCACAAGCCGGGTGTATCTTGGGCGGTATCAATAATTGTTCATGAAAAAGCCAGATAAAAAACATATTCCATATTTAATCATCGAAGTGGTGATGATGTCCTTATTGCTGATAAATTTAGGACTCATCATTTTCGATTGGTTGTTTCAATCTGCAACTATCCGCGAATGGATAGTTTTTATTTCTACCGATTTTCATGATTGGTATGCCGCCACTATCCATAGCGATTTTCTGCGAATCGACCTGATGTTTATCGCCGTTTTTTTAGCTGAATTCAGTGTTCGCTGGGGCGTGGCTATCTACAAAAACAGATATAAGGAGTGGTACTACTACCCCATCGTCCATTGGTATGATTTGGTGGGATGTATACCCATAGGCACTCTGCGTTTTGTGCGGCTGCTTCGTGTAATCACAATTTTAACCCGCCTGCATCGCCTTGGATTGATTGATATGACACGCAATCCAATCTTTGATGTGCTAAACAAACTACTCAATATCTTAGTAGATGAAGTAACAGACCGTGTGGTTTTACGCATCCTCAGAAACGTACGGGATGAAATAGAAAGCGGAACTCCTGTCATTGATCAGATTCTGAATGATGTAATTATGCCGAGAAGAGACCTGGTAGTAAACTGGCTATCCTATCGTGTGCAAAAAATCGCATCCCATAATTTTGACCAATATCGACAAGATATACGTGATTATGTGGATTTGAGAATTGAAGAAGCCGTAGACGACAATAAGGAATTAAAACAACTGCAAGCCTTGCCTTTCGTGGGTCCTTATACCGCAAAAATGATCGAAAGAGCAACCGCAGATATCGTTTTTAATGTGATAACGGGTCTTTTGAATGATTTAGGTTCTCCGGATAACAAAGAGCTGATTGAAGAACTAACAAACATCGCATTTGATGATGTGTTGCATGATGATGACACAACGCCATTGAACCGCGTTATTTCTGATCTGATAGTAAAAAGTCTTGATGTGGTAATTGCAAAAGTTCGTTTGCAGGAATGGAAATATTCCGACATCGCAGAAAACGAAGATTTATTAAAAGAAAAACTACGAGCCAATCTCCTTGATGAGGAAAACGCTTAGAGAGAAGCACTCTGTCAAATCGTCTCTTAGGTATCTTAGATTTCTCAGATTCAAAAAATCATATACTCATACCATTTATTTTTGCAGCTTCACTCTCAATAGCCAACTCATTGATCCGCAGCAAAGCCCTCTCTGCTACTTTTAATTTTCGCATACCGCCCTGCTTTTTGTTTTGATGGCTACTCATACGGTTTGTGATGCATTTCAATGTCTTAACTGCCTCAGCGATGTATTTCCCTTTATTTAACATCACACATTCTGTGCGTCCGGCCATGGCTGCATCAGAAATTTCTGCGCGGCTCGCCACTCCTTTTTTTGCCAATCCTTCCAGAACCTGTGTAGCCCATATATTTGGAATAAATGCCGCTTCACAAAGCCACATAATCTCTTCCTGCACTTCCGATAATCTACTTGGCCCAACCTCTACACTTAAATCACCACGTGCAGTCATCACACCAATGTTCGGACTTTGCATCGCTTGAAGTATCAAAGCCGGTAAATTATCAAAAGCGTCTTTGTTTTCAATTTTGAGGATAATCCCGATATCTTCACGGTTCAGTTTTTTAAGCTCATTTTGTAAGGCAATTACGTCATCAACAGTTCTGACAAAGGAATATCCCAGCATATCAGCGTGGGCTACTATGAATGGCAAATTTGATAAATCATCGTCCGTCAATGACGGCAAGTTGAACAACGTATCAGGAAGGTTTATCCCCTTTTCTCCACGAAGTTTTCCTCCTTTCGGACTTACTCTCAAAATTTCGATAAGAGCTTTTTCATGAGTTATCTCCTTGATTAAACCGGAAATCGTACCATCGTCAAACCAAATTCTTTGACCAACCTTCAAAGCATCAAAAACCTCAGGCAGGGAAATGCTAATTTTAGCGGGATATATAATATCTGTTTCTTTGTCATGAAGAGCATTCTCTCCCATCAAAGTATTCTTGTGCAA
Source organism: Balneolales bacterium (assembly GCA_007116685.1). Lineage (GTDB taxonomy): Bacteria > Bacteroidota > Rhodothermia > Balneolales > Natronogracilivirgulaceae > SKIC01. The sequence continues at coordinate 617 of SKIC01000022.1, read as the reverse complement.
CTCTAGTAAATCACCTTGATTCAAAAAAAGGAATCTTTGTTTTTGGGGAATATCAGATAATCCAACTGAGCAAGTTCGAATTTTGGGACCTGATAAATCAAAATAAACAGCACATTCTTTGCCCGTTTCCTTCTTAGCCATTTCGATATTACTGAGCATTTCAGACCAGGCCTGCTGATTATCATGACTGGTATTAATCCGCGCTATTTGCATGCCGGAATTCAATAATTCGAGTACTACTTCATAATTAACGGCTTGTGATGGCAGTGTTACCATGCAATGGGTATATCCATCATCCTGAGAGACTTTAAACAGACGCTTTGAATTGGCTTGCAAAACCTTCTTACTTTGATGAAAATTTACAGGGTGTTCACCAAAATCAAACCTGCCTTTAAATGCTTTGCCAATGGTAAAATGCAACAGATAGAGAATGTTCTCGATATTAGCCAAAACCTGTCGCTCAGAATGACTTATTGAAGACATTCCAAACAGAGTCAGATTCTTCTGAATTTTGCGTAAATCAAAAGTCCTGAGTGTTAAATAGCGAATAAAATTTTTGGCACTATATCTATAATTCGGATGAACAGCTGAAATTACTTTTTTTTGAACTCCTTCAG
>SKIC01000288.1 GCA_007116685.1 Balneolales bacterium | reverse complement strand
TCTGACCGTTCAGAATTAATACGCTCAACTTCACGATGAATTTCTCTGGCTACAGCTACTGTATTTGCCCCGGTTTGTTTACGGATTCCAAAACGTACCGTAGGAACGTTATCAATTTCTACATACCGACCGATATCGGCGTAGGTCATGGATACGTTTGCTACATCCTGTACACGAATGGGCTGTCCGTTTACTGTTCGGATAATGGTATTGCCGATATCTTCTACAGAAGTAAACTCACCTAAACTGCGAACATATAAATCAGAAAGACCTTCACGTACATTTCCGCCGGGAGTTGTCGCATTTTCACGTTGGATGGCTTGAACAACGTCACCGGGAGTTAATCGGCTGGAGATAAGACGATCTCTCATCATTTCCACTCTAACTTCCTGATTTACACCACCCCAAACATCAATAGCACCAGCGCCGGGGATTTGCTCAAATCGCTTAGAGATATCACGTTCTATAATTCTGGTAAGCTCTGCTAAATCTCTTTCCGAACGTGCCCCAATAACCACGATGGGCGCATCATTTGGATCAAACTTCCATATTCCGGGTCCATCAACTTCATCAGGTAATTGGCGTCTGAGTCTGTCTAAAGCGGCTCGTACATCATTCATAGCCTCTTCAAGATTCGTACCTCGGGAAAAATTCAGAGTAACCCGGCTATTTCCTTCACTGGAATTAGAATTGACCCGCTCTACATTTGGCACACCAGCAAGGGCATTTTCTATACGCTCGGTAACAATGACTTCCATTTCCTCCGGACCAACATTGGAGTAATTTGCCCAAACAGTTAACTGAGGATATTCAATAGGTGGAAGTAAATCTACCGGAAGGAATCTGAAGCCTATGATTCCAAGGGTGATTACTATAAGGTAGGCCATCAAAGTGGTTATTGGCCTTTGTACTGAGCGGGATGTTAAAGACATGTTATAAAACTTTGATTAAACGTCAGAATCAGCTGATTGATACTGCTGATCGGCTAATTTTTCTTTAATAAGCCTGATTATATCCTGGCTTTGCATTCCTTGAAGTTCTAACATCCTATCCCAATTCATAGGTCTGAAACGCGCTTGCGTTCGACCGGTTGCCAAAAGATTTTGTCCGACAGTAACCACCCAATCGCCACTATTAATGCCACGTACACCGGAAACCATTCTACCTTCTGCTACAATTTCAACAGGGACAAACTGAGCTGGAAACGGTCCGTAAATTCCCTCTGCAAATTCACCACCTGCATTTAATTCTACTTGTGATGCTTCCAAAATATACACGCCTCTGGTTCCCTGACGTGGGTGATTATAAATGGCATTATTTGGTATCAGAGCAGCTTGATCACTCTCGCCGTAAAAAATATCCACTGTTACAAACATTCCCGGACGCAGTAATCCACCCTCGTTATCAATCACCAACTGGCCTTGAGTACTGTGAGCTACCGGATCCAGAAATGGAGAAATTCTTGTCAGATTAGTTCGGATCAATGTATCTGTCATGGCCTGGCTATACACGGCTGCGTTCATTCCGGGTTCTATATAACCCAACATTCTTTCGGTCAGATTTATTTGTACTTCAACAACCGATAAATCCCCGACTTCAAACAACATTGTATTTGGAGTAACCTGCTGACCAACTTCTGCATTTCTGCGACCTACAACACCTGTAACCGGAGAAACAACTACTGTATTTTCTAATTCCTGCTTGCGCTCTTCAAGTTGGGAACTAGCCTGATCTCTTTGTGCTTTTGCTAAACTCAAAGAGGCTTCTGCTGAAGCAAGTTCGGCACGAAGCCTTTCCATCTCCACTTGGGTTCCTAAATCACGCTCCGATAAAGTTAAAATACGCTGAAGTGCAGCTTGCGCTTGCACAAGATTGGTCTCGGCTTGCTTCACCTGGGCATTAGCAATTTGTAATCCAGACTCCGCTTGTCTCACTCTTTCTCTGAAAGAGCGGTCTCTCAATCTCACAAGTGATTGACCTTTCGTTACCGCATCTCCATCATTAACCAAAACTTCGACAACGGGCGCTGTGATTTCAGAATAGATCACCGTCTGATTCCGAGCCCTTACTACTCCGGATAATCTTTCTTCTAAGGGCAATGCACCCACTCTTGCTTGGATAGCCTCAACGGTTGGTGCAAAATCACCACCGCGATTTCCTCTATTATTAGAATTATTCTCCTCTCCGGCAGAACATCCGGCAAAGAAAAGTAACCCAATACTAAGTAAGGATAAAATTAGTATACGTTGTGTCATTTCAGTTTTGATTGCAAATCGCTTAAGAGCAATTATTTCATTGTTTATTCAATGATACTTTAAACATTAATATTACTAATTCGTTTAAGTGCTTCTGTAAAACATTATTAAGCAATCTTTAAAAAACCACTTAAAAAATAGGCATATATGCACTCAGACCTGTTTTAATGTAAAATTAACCCACATCTGTGAAACCCAGTTGCATCTGTAAGATTATCCCAAGAGTACACTTGTAATAAAGCAGATTTTTGAAAATTGATTCTTAAATGAACATATTTATTTGATGATATTCGGCTTTTCCTTAAATTGAAAGGATTTTAAATGAATGATTAGACATGGGCAAATTATCCATTATTAAAGAGTTTTGGGATTTTTTAAAAATCAGAAAGAAAATCTGGTTGGCGCCCATTGTTATTGTACTTCTGCTACTCGGTCTAATCATTGTCGCAACATCCAACACCGCACTTGCACCATTTATCTATGCCTTGTTCTGATAAATCAGTGATAAAGCATGTTATTATAACTTTTGTTAATCCGGCTCACCAGCCTTTGGTAGCCGGATTTTTTTTGTCTATGAATTGGGATTCTCCCAGTCAAACCACTCCAGTCACTTTCATAACCAAATCCACAAGCACAAAGAATAATGTCTGATCCAACTCTAAAACCTGCGATTTTAGCCTTGTCTGATGGAACCGTTGTAAAAGGTAAATCCTTTGGTAAAGTCGGTACTACCGGTGGCGAACTTTGCTTCAATACCAGTATGACCGGATACCAGGAAATTGCCACAGACCCAAGTTATTACGGACAGTTAATGATGATGACCTATCCACATATAGGTAATTACGGTGTTTCTGCTCGTGATGATGAAGCACGCCAAGTTATGATAGCCGGACTGATTGTGCGCTCATACTCTCGCCAATTTAGCAATACAATGGCAGATAGTGATTTACACAGCTATTTAGAAAGGCATGGCATTGTAGGCATAACCGGGGTTGATACACGAAGAATTGTTCGCCATATCCGCCAACAAGGTGTTATGAATGCGGTTATCTCTAGTGAAATCCTCAACGAAGATGAACTTGTTGAAAAAGCGAAATCATGGCCTAGCATGGTTGGGTTAGAATTAGCTACTAAAGTAACCCGTAAAGAAGCCCAAACTTTGCCTGCTGAAAACTCCGAATTCAAAGTCGCTGTAATTGATTATGGCGTGAAGCAAAACATTCTGAACAATTTTCTGCAACGTGGATGCACGCTCAGAGTTTATCCGGCAAAAACAGATTTTTCAGAAATCGAAAGCTGGAATCCTGATGCTTTCTTTTTCTCTAATGGCCCCGGGGATCCAAATCCTATGGATTATGCGTTGGATACGGTATCAAAAGCAAAAGCAACACGAAAACCACTGTTTGGTATTTGCCTTGGTCATCAATTGATGTCTATGTCTGAAGGATTGCGGGTGCATAAAATGTTTGTGGGGCACAGAGGAGCTAATCATCCTGTAAAAAACTTGCGCATCGGAACCGTTGAAATCACAACGCAAAACCACGGTTTCTCGGTTGATCCCGATTCTGTGGATGAAAAAATTGCGCGAATTTCTCACAGAAACTTGAACGATGGAACACTTGAAGGATTAGAATTCCTCAATTTTGACGGATTCAGCGTGCAATATCACCCGGAGGCATCGCCGGGGCCTCATGATTCTGCTTACTTATTTGACCAATTTGTTGAGCGCATCCGCAAGTCAAAAGAAAAAACAACTGCTTAATTAGTCACTCCTACACATACTATAATCTTACAAAAATGCCTAAACGTACAGATATCAAAACCATCTTGCTGATTGGATCAGGACCAATAGTTATTGGTCAGGCGTGTGAATTTGATTACTCCGGAACCCAAGCCTGTAAATCTCTGAGAGAAGAGGGTTACCGTGTTGTGCTGGTGAACTCTAATCCTGCTACTATCATGACAGACCCCATGATGGCAGACAAAGTGTATTTGAAGCCACTAACCCGGGAAACCATCAAGGAAATTTGCGCCATTGAAAAACCGGATGCCGTGTTACCAACCATGGGAGGACAAACCGCATTAAATCTTGCACGTGATTTGAATCACGAAGGTTTTTGGGAGAAAAATAATATTCAAATCATCGGTGTGGATATTGATGCAATCGACATAACAGAAGATCGCCATCAGTTCAGAGAGTTGATGGATTCGATTGGGATTGAACAATGCCGAAGCCGAATTGCGAAATCCATGCTGGATGCAAAAGAAATTGTAGAAGAACTCGGTGGATTTCCGGTAGTAATTCGTCCGTCTTTTACCATGGGTGGTGCAGGCGGTGGAATCATCTGGAACAAAGATGAATTCGAGAGAAAAGTTTTGCGCGGACTGGAACTGAGCCCTGTGCACGAAATTCTTCTGGAAGAAAGTATTGTGGGCTGGAAAGAATACGAACTGGAATTACTTCGTGATTCTAATGACAACGTGGTCATTATCTGTTCTATTGAGAACTTTGATCCTATGGGAGTACACACCGGTGATTCACTAACGGTTGCTCCAACACAGACCTTAACCGACAAGCAATATCAATTATTAAGAGATGCCGCCATCAAAATGATGCGCTCCATTGGTACTTTTGCCGGTGGTTGTAATGTACAGTTTGCCATGGAGCCCGGCACAGATCGTCTTGTGGCCATCGAAATTAATCCGAGAGTAAGCCGCTCATCAGCGTTGGCATCCAAAGCAACGGGATATCCTATTGCGAAAATAGCATCCAAACTTGCGGTGGGCTACAATCTTGATGAACTAAATAATCAAATCACAGGAAATACTTCTGCCTGCTTTGAGCCATCCCTGGATTACGTTGTGGTTAAAGTACCAAGATTTAATTTCGACAAATTCCCCGGAGTGGATGAAGAACTAACCACCCAAATGAAAGCCGTGGGTGAGGTTATGTCTATCGGACGTAATTTCCCGGAAGCATTGAACAAAGCCTGGCAATCTTTGGAAATTGGCAGAGGCGGACTTGGTGCCGACGGTTACGAAGAAATTGATCGTAAAAGTGTGCGTGAGCGACTTTTAAAACCATATTGGGATAGAAGTTTGCAAATCAGAAACGCACTCAAACTGGGTGCCTCCGTTGAGGAAATTCACGATATCACCAAAGTTGATCCCTGGTTTCTTGAGCAGATTTCATACATGGTAAGTCTGGAAAATAAAACCGAGGGGCTGACACTTGATAATATCAGTAAAGAAGATTTATACGAAATAAAACAAGCCGGTTTTTCCGATGTACAAATTGCCCACCTGCTAAGTAAGAGTGGTACTAAAGTTACCGAGCATGATGTTCGTTCAAAGCGATTAGACATTGGTTTAAAACCCGTATTCAAACTTGTGGATACCTGCGCCGGCGAGTTCCCTGCTCAAACACCTTACTATTATTCCTCTTATGAGGATGAAAACGAAAGTGTTATTACCGATCGCAAAAAACTGATGATTCTCGGTTCCGGGCCAAATAGAATCGGGCAGGGAATTGAGTTTGATTACTCTTGTGTGCATGCGGTATTGGCAGCCAAAGAAATGGGTTACGAAACCATCATGGTAAATTGTAATCCCGAAACGGTATCCACTGATTTTGATGTAGCCGATAAACTATATTTCGAGCCGGTTTACTGGGAGCGGGTTTGGGATATTTTCGAGCACGAAAAACCTGAAGGCGTACTTTTGCAAGTTGGCGGACAAACCGCACTTAAACTCGCCAAACGATTTTACGATGCAGGGGTAACCATCTTCGGTACTGATTTCCAAAAAATGGATTTAGCAGAAGACCGCGGAAAATTCACTGAATTACTTCTAAAATTAGATATTCCATTCCCAAGATTTGGATTGGCTTTGACTGTGGAACAAGCCATTAATGTTGCCAACAAAGTTGAATATCCCGTGCTCGTACGTCCTAGTTATGTACTCGGTGGGCAAGGAATGCGCATCGCTATCAAAGAAGAAGAGTTGCAGGAATACGTACAAGCTGTAATGAGAACGCATCCTGAAAATGAAATTTTGGTAGACCACTATCTGGAAAATGCCATAGAGGTAGATGTGGATTCCATTTATGATGGCGAACAACTTCACATCAGCGGTATCATGCAACATTTGGAACCTGCAGGGGTGCATTCCGGTGACTCAACTGCTGTGTTACCTCCTTATTCTCTAAGCGAGGAAGTATTGGAGACAATTAGAGATTATCAGCATCGTATTGCAAAAGCAATGGAAATCAAAGGCTTCATCAATGTTCAATATGCTGTAAAAGAAGGCGTCGTTTATGTTTTGGAAGCCAATCCGAGAGCCACACGAACCATTCCTTTTATAGCGAAGGCAACCGGGCGTCCGGAATCTGCCATTGGAGTTAAGGTGATGCTTGGAGCCAAATTATCAGAGTTTGATTTGAGCTCAAGTCTGAAACATTATGCCATCAAAGAACCTGTTTTTCCTTTTGATAAATTTCCTGAAGTTAAAAAGGAACTGGGGCCTGAAATGAAATCTACCGGAGAAAGTATCTACTTTTTGGAAAACTTTGAGGATGAGCATTTCAGAAAACCATACGAGTTTAAAAACTTGTACCTTTCCAGATAATCAGGAAATACAAAATCCTTTATGGTATTAAATAATGTATTAGTAGCCTTTGGAGGCATTTCGCCGGAGCACGAAGTTTCGGTACTAACTGCTATCCAGGCAATGGAAGCGCTCAAAGAGACGGAATACCGTTGTGTGCCGCTTTATATCAGTAAACACGGGCAATGGTTCACGGGTGAGGTGTTAACCGATTTAAAAAATTTCAAAGATTTAAATCAACTCACTCGAAATGCGACGCCTTGCACTTTCAGTTTTGATGAAAATGGTCGTGCTATTCTTTTAGAAACAGAATTCAGCCTTTTCAAAAAGCCTAAAAAAGCACTAATAGACGCAGTTTTGATGGCTTTCCATGGAGCTGATGGAGAAAATGGCTCTTTTCAAGGTGTATGCGAAGTTTTCAATCTTCCATATACCGGTTCTCCTGTTGCAGGTGCTGCTGTGGGAATGGACAAGCGCATGGCCAAGGAAATCTGTCGTGCCCACGATATTCCGGTGGTTGATGATATCTGGTTTAGCGAGAACGATTGGGTAAATAACTCCGAAGAAATTATCCAAAAAGCGAAAAAGATTGGTTTTCCCCTGTTTGTAAAACCTGCTCATCTTGGAAGTAGCATCGGTGTGAAAAAGACAAATACTGTAGATGATTTAGAAAAAGCCATAGAAACGGGTTTTCGTTACGACAATATTTTGCTGGTTGAAAAAGGAGTTAGTCCCTTAACTGAAATCAACTGTTCTGTTCTTGGTACTTATGATGAGCAAAAAGTAAGCGTTTGCGAAAGACCTCTGGGCTCGGAAGAGCTACTGAGTTTTGAAGATAAGTATATGAGCAGCGGAGGAGGCAAAGGAATGGCTTCAGCAAGTAGAATTATTCCTGCTGATATTTCTGATGAGCTCACTGCTGCTATCCAAGATACGGCACGCAACGTTTTTCGTGTTTTAGGTGGATCAGGTTTGGCAAGGTTAGATTTTTTAGTGGATAAAAATAATAATCAATTGTACTTCAATGAGATAAACACTATTCCGGGTTCTTTTTCTTTCTACCTTTGGGATAAAAGCGGATTAACTTTTCCCGAATTATTGAAAGAATTGATCTCTATTGCGAAAAAAGAAAATCAACGGAAAAACGGTCGGGTTCGCTCACACGAAACCAATTTGTTAAACGAAAAAGCAGCAACCGGTATCAAAGGACTTAAAGGGAAGTAATTTTTTGTTACTATAGATATTATTTCCAGCATAGGGCAACGGATAAGGCAAGACTACCGTTATGATACCTAGCTTAACCTATGGAACAATTATGAATAGAATCTTTTCTCTTTACGGTTTTCTGATTGTTGGTCTTTTATTTGCAGCTTGCGGTCCATCAACAGAGACTATTATTATAGACCGAAATGCGGATGCAGTCCGTGCTCCAGAGGGTGTTACCCCTCATCAACGGGATGCTGCCGAGCAAGTTCGGGT
>SKIC01000259.1 GCA_007116685.1 Balneolales bacterium | reverse complement strand
TAATGTAAATGGCAGGCATCTTTCCGTATTGCATTTTGTGTCTGAATGGAGCGGTGCATGTAATCGCCTGCATTTTGTGAAAGCATGCGCCGAGTTTGGAATTCATGTTTGGGGAGATCCCACCTGGGAAAAACATTTACAGAGCACTAACGCACAATACCGTGGATTTGCAAAACACAAAACAGAAGTACCTCTGATTTATGCTTCTTCGAAAATTACGTTGGATATCACACGCATTTACCAACCGGATGTGGCAACACTAAGACTTTTTGATGCTTTTGCAGCTGGTTCTGCCGTTATTTCTAACTTGAAATCTTCTGATTCGGATTTATTCTCTAAACCGGAATTGATTCGTTTTAGTACAAGTGATGATCTGAAAGATAGGATTGAGAAAGTGCTGAATTGGCAGGAGCAGGATTATCAGAATTATGTTTCGGAGATGAAAAGGCAGACCATTGAGAGACATACGTTTGATAGACGATTGGAGCAAATTAAGTCGGTGATTTAGCGAATCTACTGTGGCGGTGATTACCTACTTTTTATAAACATTTGACCCCTTCGGGGACAACGCCCTACTTGTTAATTTTCTCAAAAATTCCAGGTCAGTGAAAATGAGTAGATACTTCCGGCATTGGCAAAAATGGAATCGTCTGCTCCGAAAAATTGCTGGGTTAGGGCTCTGAAATCTAAATCAGGTAGTACAGAATAGGTGAATGACGGCGATAGGAATATAGCTTGTTCATCGGGATACCAGATTCCAGCCAGACTTACATCAAGTAAGGGATTTACCGGATAGGCTAATTGCGTGGTTAATTGATAACCGGAAATGGATGGATTATCCACAGAAAGTGATGCGCCGAAAATATCGAAGGTATCTAATCCACCCTGTTGGTTGTAGAGTATTTCGGTAATCAGAAACAAACTGTTGTCGAACATGTGATCGGCTGAAATGGCAGCGATAAAATTGCTGTTTCTATCACTATTGCTTTCTTCAATATCCCGGAAAAACATGAGTTCGCCTTTGAATCCCGTCTCAGAAATACTTCCTGCCCATCCCCCTCCTATTGCAAATCTGTTTCTATAATATCCACTTATTAATTGGATATCATAACCTCTTTGATTGAATTGATACAATCCGGCAGCTACCATGTTTTCGATATCTTTGGCTGGGCTGAGAGCAACTTCCATTTTCGAGGCAAAACCCATAAACCTCTGGACGCGAATGGCATCGGAGCCGGGACGTTCGGGGTAATCAAAATCGTAAATGCTATAAATATTGAATAAATCGTTGGGATTCGTGACCATATTAATCCCCCAATTTATACGCTGACGACCAATCCGAATATTCCAATCATTTTGAGCCCACTCTGCAAATAATCTATCCGGAATCAGATGAATCAGGAAATTTTCATCCTCAACCATCATCCAGGATAGGTTCATATAGCCATCATCCTGATCAATCACACTGGCGTAGCCCGGTATTTCTTTTACCAAATCTCCTGCAAAAACCCGCAATCTGGTTTCGGCGTTAAAGGTGAGATTATCTGTTGCAAACCAACTTAATTGCAGGCGATTTTGTAATCGATATTCCCAAAAACTATCGGGAAATGGAGCAGGTATATCAGCCGTGAGATAAACGGGTGATAATTGTATGTAACCGCCAAAGCGTAGGTTATCGGAAATTTGGGCATTGGTCTGGTTTGGGGAAATGAAGATGATTATGAGGAGGATTAGGAAGGATGACCTCCCCCTTACCGAAGGCATCCATTTCGGGAGAATCCCTCCGCCGCGGCGGAAGGGGGACTTTTGGATTGTAGGCTGAAATCGGGTTTGTAGCTGTTTCATATATTTTTTCACGATGTCATTCCACATGTCAGAGAGAGCATTGGTCAGGTTTTTGGAAAAAAATGGTTATGAGGAGGAGGATTAGTAAAGACGAACTCGCTCTGTTGACCTCCCCCTAAATCCCCCTCCAAAGGAGGGGGACTTTTGGATTTAAGGCTGATAATACCATTCCAGTTCTTAGTTTGATTTTATTCAGTATCAATTCTTTGAGAGTCATTTTCTGTGATAGTTGAGGAGCTTTCTTTGTGGATTTCGTCGGTATGTACCTGGCCATCTACCATGGTGATTACCCTGCGGGCACGGTCTATTACGCGTTGGTCGTGGGTGGAGAATATGAAGGTGATGCCTTGCTCTTTGTTCATTTTTTCCATGATATCAAGTAGATTCATAGCGGAACTTGTGTCCAAATTGGCTGTAGGTTCATCTGCGAGGATGAATTTTGGTTCTGATGCTAATGCACGAGCCACTGCTACCCTTTGTTGTTGTCCACCAGACATTTGTTTAGGACGAGCATCCATCCTATCGCCCAATCCTACTTTATTAAGCAACTCCTCAGCTCTATGCTCCATTTCTTTTTTACTGCGTTTTTGAAGCAGCATAATAAATGACACGTTCTCTTTGGCTGTAAAAACCGGAATCAAATTGTAATGCTGAAAAACAAAGCCAATATTTTGTAAACGGAATTCAATCAACTTGGAATCTTTCATTCCTGTGATTTTTACACCATCTACTTCAACATGCCCTTCTGTCGGTTTATCCAATCCACCTAACATATTGAGTAATGTCGTTTTTCCTGATCCTGATGGTCCAACGATACTGGTAAATTCTCCTTTAGAAAATTCGAGATTTACAGCTTTAAGTGCATGAACTGGAACTGTATCCGGATTATAAGTCTTACTTATATTTTCGGTTTTGATAATGTGATTTTTCATGATTCTTCCATCCAAATTTCAATTATTTTTCAACTTCCAAAGGATTTTGACGCATGGCTTTTATGGCCGGATAAAGCGAGGATAGCATAGTAATTACTATCACAATCACAATAATGCCTGCAAACTCTTGCGTGCTAAGTACGGGATATACCACATGATCCCAGCCTAAGGAGGCGATACCATCAGCGAACATTTCAAAGTTGATTCCGGTCTCAGCAAATCGCCGAATGGAAATCAAAGCCAGAATAATTCCGGTAACGGCTCCGGTTAGTGTTAATACTACCGATTCAAGCATAATTAACAGGAATACTTTTGCGCGACTCATTCCTATGGATAAGAGCATTCCAATTTCTCTCAATCGCTCAAATATGGCCATCAGCATGGTGTTTAAAATCCCAAAAGCCAAAGCCAACATTATGATGAGCGTGACGATATGTAGCATGACACCCCCTAATTCCACCAAAGTGCTCAACTCAGGGGAAATTTGATTCCAGGTTTGTGCTTTTACTCCGGTAATTTGCGCAGAAATATCCCTCACAAACTCATCCGATAAGGCGATATCATGTAAGCGAACGGCAACTTCATGATATACCTCTGAATCAGGACTAAGTAATGGAAGTAAATCTGTTACTCGCACGAAAACGTGGGATTCATCATAATCCGATGAAGCAGACTGAAAGGAACCTGAAATGGTGAAAGCGGCTGAGGTTAAATCTCCATTCACATCCTCAAACGTGAGTACCAACCTGTTTCCGATTCGTAGTTTGTGAGATTCCAGCAAGCGTTGGCCAACAAATACGGCATTTCTTATATCTGAATCTAAATACTGCCCATCAACCAGATTTTCATGGAAACTTGTGGTTTGGGTTTCTTTAGTGATATCTATTCCCCGAATGCGAACGCCTGCTGTTTTTACCGGAGATTGCAACATCCCATCGGCTAACACACGAGGAGCAAAACCTGCTACTCTTTGATCTGATTCCAGAATTTCTACAAGCTTATCAAATTCAGGAATGTAATCGTATGGACGTCTTTCCAGCAAAAATTCGGGATTGTGTATTTGAGCGTGAGCAATTTCACTGTCAATCAAATAATCCACACGCTGATTCAGCATCCCATTCATGGTTCCAACGGTAACCACACCGGCCCACAATCCGGCGACCACAGCCATTAGTAAAACACCACTTCGGCCGGGATTTCTCCAAATATTTCTCCATGCTATAACAAATAGAGTTTTCATAGCTCACCTCGATGCTTCCAAAATGTTGAGTCTGAAAATTTTGACGAGTGGGAATAGAAACACGACCAAAGCTATGAGAAAAACATAAAATCCTTGCGTGTAAAATTGGTCGGCTGCAAAAGAGACCGGAAGTATGGGCTCCCAACCCATTTCTATGATTGCTTCGGCTACATCACCGGTTAATTGTATGGGATTCAAATGGAGATAGTACAAGAATAGCCAGGCCACTCCCATTCCTAATAAGACTCCAAGAAGACTTATAAATATAGTCTCAATTAATACCACTACTGCCAACTTAATTCTTTGCATACCAATGGAAAGAAGCATTCCAAATTCACGCATTCGCTCTAAAGTCATGGTAAGAATGGTGCCAAAAAATCCGAAACCAATTACGATATAAAGTACAGCAGCCAAGAAGTAGGCACCTACCAAATCAAATTCCAAAAGCTGCAATAAATCCGGTATAAGTTCCGTCCATGTGAATACTGTTAGTTCTTCGTCATCGATTTCGGAAGCAATTGCGCTTGTGATGGTATTGGTAAAGCGGTCGCTACTGGTGCTAACCAATAAATTGGTGATATATCCATCAGCTGATAGTAAAAATTGAGCTTCGGCGAGTGGTAAATACACGGTTTGATTATCCATTTCCCGAATAGGATGCCTTACGATTCCACTAATTTCATACAAGGCATTAGCGGACATCCCGAATCTTCCCTGACCAATCAAAACCAATACATCACCTGTTTCTAATTGCAAGCGCTTTGCGAGTCCGGCCGTGACCACCGCTTTTCTGTCATTTGGTTCGAAAAACTCACCTGAAATAAGATTGTCTTTTAGATTGTTGAATGCGTGTTCTTTCTCAGCGTCTATGCCCATAACCATTGCGCCTCTTGTGGCATAATCATTACCGGCAAGCATAAAGGTTTGGATGCGTGGAAGAACCATTTCAATGCGATTATTCGTAGCAGTAATTCGATTTTCAAGCTCATTATCGAAATAAAATGCATTATCGAGAGAAGCTTCCTCCTCAAAACGATAATCCTGCACTTGTGCATAGCCCGTATGGAAACGAACCATATTATCTATCATAATTTCATGCGAACCTCTGTTCAGAGATTGCATCATAATGGCTGCAAAAACGGCAAATACGATGGCTGATACGGTTATTAATGTCCGGCGTCGGTTTCGCCAAAGGTTACGCCATGCTAATTGGATGTACATAGGACCTCTCCCTAAATCCCTCTCCAGAGGAGAGGGACTTGTTTTATTTGGATTGCGTGATAATCACTGGAAAAAAACAGTAATTATGGAGTATATTTGGTTTTTAATATTGTGAGTTGCTTCTGCCATAGGTTTCTCTTTACAAATTGGTTGTGCATGTGACCTCTCCCTTGCCAAAGGCATCCCTTTCGGGAAAATCCCTCCCTGCTAATTGGCAGGCTAGTCCAGAGGATAGGGACTTTTAATTTTTGGACTTTGGTGCTTTGGTTAAAAAGTTGCTTGATGCCTTAGCGGACTCTTCTCATGTTTTGTTGGGTGAAGAAGTTTTCGCTTAGCTCTACATTAAATTGCATTTCTTTGTATTCAAGTATGGTTTTTTGCTCTGGACGATCTGCCGGAATGAGTGTTAGTCGGATTGGGATAGTTCTCCCTCCCATTTCGCGGATATTGTCTAAGGTCAGAGTGTTGGCCAGTTCGTTGTTCTGGTCGTAATTTTCTACTCTGAGTTGCAAATAGCCTTCTTTAGCTACCCAGACCAATACTTTGCCCCAAACTACCGGAGTGTCGGGATGAGGAATCATTTCTATTACCCAGGTCTCTAGGTCTTGATATGTTTCGGTACGCAGAATTCTTTGATCATAATCGTCCACAATGGAAGTTTCTCTGACCAAATCATCGTTGGTGAAATCTGATCCCATCCAGGATTGCGACATCATAGAAGGCGGCATTTTTATGGTTCGGTCGATACTGGGTACGTAATTCCAGATTTCATTTTTGCGTTTTAGAAATGTAGTACCCTGATCTCTGGCCGGAGCGGTAATCAGTATTAATGAAAAATCATCACCAAGAGCCCAGCTTTTCATGGACACATCTCGTGTGTATCTCGGGCGCTGAATGGTCATAGTCATTTCCACATAACTGGATTCGCCTCTCATGTTTTGCTCCATCCGCTGAATAATTTCCTCAGCTGATTGGCCATGAGTCTGATTGGGACTCACCATCACACTAAATGCTACAATACTTAATAGTATTGTACTTTGGAGACTCTTACTCTTTAAGAAATCTCTGTTTAATAATTTCATCTTTGTTTTCCTCCCACTCCACTAAGGTTTTTTCCATCTTTTCTGCGAGCCAGTCATAAAATGCGGAGACTTCTATCATCCATTCATCCACTTTGTCTCCCTCTTTGGTGCGAATATCTCTGCCCTTGTTGATAAAATCTCTAAAGACATAAAATTGCTTTAAACGAGATTTTGTGTAATCGGACATACTGATTTCACCCAGCTTGTAATATGTTTTGCGGTCACCGGGTATGGAAACAGCCTTCACAAATTGTATTTGCACAAGTTGCTTCATCGTACCACTAATGCTGCCTTTGCTGGCTTGCAGTGCTTCTTTTACATCATCAAAAGAAACAGCATCTTTTTCTGTTACAACCAGATAACCGAATACCCTACCGGCCATTCTTGTAAGACCAAGCTGTTCAAAAAACAGCGCTGCTTCTTCGATATAGTTTAGTTCTTGTTCTGTCATGGGAGAATGATACGGATAAAACTTATTAGTTCAAAACAAAATGAACTTAATGAACTTTTGAATGCATTCCCCGTTTTGATTATAGCTTCTTCGCCAGAGCATGAATGCTCTGGCTATGTATCCATGTCTCCTGCGGAGACGGGGCATGTAAATTTCAATCCATTTCCAAATAATGCATTTATGATTGGGTAGTTTTTTCTTAGAATACATACATATTTGCGATTTCTTGCTAAACTTCGGAAGTCTGTTAGTGATATAATTTTTTAAGTTTCTTTCCGATAAATCCTCTACTTTTTGCCACAATTCAAAATGGTGCAGAAAATTGTGCTCTGTGGAACAATACATTAAATATTCTGGTCTCTTTTGTTTTTACGCCGTCCCATAACCAAAGTAATGATATGCTATATCTTAATATCTTCGATATATATATAATCGTTTTCTCCATCATTTATAATTGTATAGTTCCTAATAGTAAAATTATTATAATCAAAGACATGATATCCAAATAAACTTCTTTTTTTATCAAACAATACTTTGCTATTCTTATCCAGCACTAATAAACGATCATATTCTTGCTTCAAGTTTCTAATAATGCAAATTACATTATCATCACCTATTAAAACTTGGGCTAAACGATCTCGGTTTGAAATATAATTCTCGAAATCAACTCCGAATTGATCATCATGAAAAGATTTAAAATCTGAATAGCTAAAATACTTTTCTTGCAACTCTACTTTATTTACAATTTCTATTGCATTATTATTAATAGAAACCTCAAATATTTCATTACCTAAATTAGAATACAATGTAAAAGTTTGAATTTTATTTTTAATTATACTAAACCTAGAATTTGAACCAAATTCAACACCTTTGTTAATTATCCTGTTGTAAAGCTTGTTAGGAAATATATGCGCTTCATATAGAATATTTTTACTTTTTAGATCAATAAGATATATGTTATTATATTTCTCACCAATCAATTTATTGTGATAGTTATCCATAGTAGTTCCAGTCAACAGCAAGATGTCATCATCAACAAAAACTAATCCATCCACATTAAACAATTTTATAAATTCAGTATCTATTGAAGTTATAAATTTTCCATTATTTATGTTATAAACATTTAAATTACGAACCATATTATCATAAATATAAATGTTATCTCTGTGTATAGTCCATGCGTTTATAATTCCAAATCTTGCAGGACCATGAGACTCTAATTGAAAGTGATTTAAAGATTCAAGATTATTAGTGTCTAATACCTCAATCCCACCCCATCTAACAGAATTTAATAAGAATAATATACTTTGTGATTGATCAAATTGGAATCTTGCAGACTGTGAGTAATTATGATTTAAAATTAATTTCGTTTTATTTGTAGGTGTAACAAATATCAGTGCGATTATTATGTACAAAAAGATTTTCATTTTAATCTCTAATATATTTTAATTTTATAAATAGGTGAAGCATAGTAAATACTTCACCTATACATGTACTATCTAACTTGTAATTCAGATTTATCACAAGATACACGACATTTTGAACCTTCATAAATACATTGGGCATATGTATCTCCATTTTCATCTTGTACTCT
>SKIC01000003.1 GCA_007116685.1 Balneolales bacterium | reverse complement strand
GTTGTCAATATTTTTTTAGGCGAAATGATTGACATACAAAAGTTATTTACTGTAATTGCAAGGGAGCAAACAACAAAGAATAATTACACGCTTTGCAAAAATTTGTAACACATATACCATTTACTTCTGACGTGCCACAGCAGCATGTGAGAATTGATGCGTTACGAATTCAAAACACGATAGATGACAATCTCATTATTCTATCTATTATTATTCTAATTATTGCTCTGGGCATTATCTCTGGACTACTAATTCTAATTAAATAAGAAACTCCAGAGGTCAAGCCCAAGCCCATCTATAACACACATCATAGTTTCGGCAGCCCGCTAAGGCCTCTGGGAAAATACCAAGGTCATGAAATCAGACAAGGTCACGAAACAAACAAACGGTTCTGAACAGAACACACTCCGAAAGGTTGAAGAAACCAAGCAAGCAGCCGAAAACCTCACCGGAAATCAAATTTTCATACGCGCCTTACTTGATCAGGGTGTTGATACCATTTTTGGTTATCCGGGTGGTGTAGTACTTGGCACATACGATGAACTCTACAAAAACCCCCAACTCAAGCACTATTTAATTCGCCATGAGCAAGGCGGTACCCATGCCGCGGATGGCTACTCTCGCGCTACCGGAAAAACGGGTGTAGTTTTAGTTACCTCAGGCCCGGGTGCAACCAATGCCGTTACTGGTATTGCAACTGCCATGATGGATTCCATACCTATGGTTGTTTTTACCGGACAAGTGCCATCGGCAATGATTGGAAATGATGCCTTCCAGGAAGCCGATACTATTGGTATCACCCGTCCAATTACCAAACACAGTTATTTGGTAAAGAATGTGGAAGAACTGGCCTACGTAATTCCAGAAGCTTTTGAAATTGCAGCCAGTGGCAGACCGGGTCCTGTTCTTATTGACTTGCCTAAAGATATGCTAAATACAGCCGGCTCGTACACTCCCGGCAAAAAGGAAGTAAACCTTCCCAAAACCAATAATATTTCCGGCAATCACAATTTTCAGATTAAACGCGCCGCAGAATTACTTAAGAATGCGAAAAAGCCTCTCATCTATGCAGGTGGCGGCGTTATCATGTCTGAAGCATGGGACGAATTACGAGAATTAGCATGGAAAACTCAAATCCCTGTCACTACTACACTTATGGGACTTGGTGCTTTCCCAGAAACCGATCCGCTTTCACTCGGAATGCTTGGTATGCATGGAACATGGTTCGCCAATATGGCTATTCAGGAATGCGATGTTCTTTTAGCCGTTAGTGCCCGCTTCGATGACAGAGTAACCGGACGTGTAGATCAGTTTTCTCAAAACTCCAAAAAGATTCACATAGACATTGACCCTGCCTGTATCAACAAAAATGTGAATGTTGAAGTACCCATCATCGGAGATTGCAAAGAGATTTTAACAGAGCTAATCCCCCACACTGCTGAAGTTGACACAACAGCATGGCAAGAAGAAATCTCCGTTTGGAGAAAAGAACACCCGCTCAGATATCAAAAACCAACTGAGGGAATTGCTCCACAACACATGATGGAGGAAATATCCAAAGTTACCAATGGCAATGCTATCGTAGTTACGGATGTGGGGCAACATCAAATGTGGGCAGCGCAATATTATAAGTATAATCACCCACGAAGCTGGATTACCTCCGGTGGTTTGGGAACTATGGGATTTGGCTTCCCCGCAGCCTTAGGTGCAAAAGTGGGCTGCCCGGATCGTGACGTAGTTTGTATTTCCGGAGATGGTGGATTTCAAATGACTGCTATGGAAATCGGTACTGCTGTGAAATACAAAATTCCTGTTAAAGTGGTCATCATGAATAATCATTACCTCGGTATGGTTCGCCAATGGCAAGAACTTTTCTTCGAAAAAAGGTACTCACATTCTTTCATGGATGATGGAAACCCGGATTTTGTGAAGTTGGCTGAAGCATACGGAGCCGTTGGTTTACGTGCTAAAACTCCTGAAGAAATGACCGCCGTTTTTGAAAAAGCCATGCAAATCAACGATGGTCCGGTCTTTATTGACGTGCATGTTTCTCAAGAAGAAAATGTTTATCCCATGATTCCTCCGGGAAAAGCTGTGCACGAAATGGTTGATACCGAAGTACCCGTAACTCAGGAGAAGTAACTATGGGCACTATTGAAAAGAACGAAGTAGCTGAAGAATTGAACACTCCGATTTTACATACACTCACGGTTACGGTTCGCCATCGTTTCAATGCTTTGGCAAGAATTGTAGGGCTTTTCAGCGGACGTGGCTACAGTATTGATACCATCAGTTTAGGTGACGGCAAAGAAAAAGACACTGCCCGACTCACGATAACTTCCCGTGGCGATAACCGCATCATCGCTCAAATAGTCTATCAATTAGAAAAATTGGTGGATGTGATTGAAGTAAGTCAGCTCACATTTGATTCTTTTGTGGAGCGTGAGCTTGCACTTGTTAAAGTCGATTGCAAAGCCGATCAAAGAACAGATATCACTCAGGTTGCTAATATTTTTAGTGGCAAAATTGTGGATATCAGCGAAGAAACGCTCACTGTAGAAGTAACCGGCGGAACAGATAAAATAAATGCTTGCATCCAAATGCTCCGCCCTTTTGGCTTACGCGAAGTAGCAAGAACCGGCTCTGTAGCCATGAAACGAGAATTTAAAACAGCAGCGCGAATCAAACTTTGATTTCGCCATCTCTTCCAATTCAAACATTTCACTCGAACAAACAAATATACTCATGAAACTTTACTATGATAACGATGCCAACCTTGATATACTAAAAGGTAAAAAAGTAGCCATTTTAGGTTATGGCAGCCAAGGACACGCTCACGCCAGAAACCTTTTCGACAATGGTGTGGATGTGGTTGTGGGATTACGCCCTAATTCTTCTTCTCGCCAAACAGCCGCAAAAGACGGACTCCTTGTTCAGGATGTTCCCGATGCTGTGAAAGGTGCCGATGTTGTGATGATTCTTTTACCTGATGAAGCACAAGCCGATGTTTTTGAAGCTGAAGTGCGTCCTAATCTGAAAGATGGAGCTGCTTTAGCATTTGCCCACGGTTTTAACATCCACTACAATCAGGTGCGTCCACCGGAAAATGTTGATGTTTTCATGGTAGCTCCAAAAGGTCCCGGACATTTGGTACGCAGAGTTTTTGAACAAGGTCAAGGTGTTCCCTGCTTGTTTGCTTTGTATCAGGATGCTACCGGAAATGTCCGCGATATCGCCCTTGCTTATGCAAAAGGTGTTGGCGGAACCAGAGCCGGTGTGATTGAAACCACATTTCAGGAAGAAACAGAAACAGACCTTTTCGGAGAACAAGCTGTTCTCTGTGGTGGCGCAACGGAACTTATCAAAGCAGGTTTTGAAACTCTTACCGAAGCAGGCTACAAACCTGAAATCGCATATTTCGAGTGTTTACATGAATTGAAGCTGATTGTTGACTTGCTCTATGAAGGTGGAATTGCCGGAATGTATTACTCAGTAAGCGACACTGCTGAATACGGCGGTATGACTCGCGGTACTCGTGTAGTAGATGAAGGAACCAAGCAAAGAATGAAACAAATTCTGAAAGAAATTCAGGAAGGCGATTTCCCAAGACAGTGGATTTTAGAGAATAAAGCGAATCGTCCGGGAATGGAAGCTTTGCGCCGCAGAGAGAGAAATCATCCAATCGAAGATGTAGGTGGAAAATTGCGCAGCATGATGAGCTGGATAGCATCAAAAGAAGAAAAAAGTGAGCATGTCGAAACAAGTTAACATATTCGATACCACTCTTAGGGACGGTACACAGGGTGAGCGCGTTTGTTTTTCTGCGGAAGACAAACTGCGCATAGCCCGCCGAATGGATGAACTCGGCTTCCACTATATAGAAGGTGGCTGGCCGGGTTCAAATCCCCGGGATATGGCCTTTTTTGATCTAGCAAAAAATGTCACATTCAAAAATTCCAAAATTGTAGCTTTTGGAAGTACCGCCCGATATGGAAATTCCGTGCAGGATGATCCAAACCTCAAAGCCTTATTGGAAGCAGAAACTCCTGCTGTTTCCATTTTTGGCAAAACATGGGATTTACACGTTACCGATGCTCTCGGAATAAGTCTTGAAGATAACATCAGTCTCATTTACGAATCCGTATCCTGGTTAAAATCGAATGAGCGGGAAGTTATTTATGATGCAGAGCATTTTTTCGATGGCTACAAGGCTAATCCCGAATACGCAATACAAACTCTGAAAGCCGCTGAAAGTGCAGGCGCTGATAACATCACCCTATGCGATACCAATGGCGGAACCTTACCCGGAGAAATTTCTGAGATTGTTTCTGAAATAAGAAAAGTAATTTCCTGTGATTTAGGTATTCACGCCCATAACGATGGCGATTTAGCTGTTGCAAATTCTCTGGCAGCTGTGCAATCGGGCTGTAATTTGGTGCAAGGTACCATTAATGGATACGGTGAAAGATGCGGCAATGCGAATTTGTGTTCCGTCATCCCAAACCTAAGTTTCAAATTGGGTTTTGAAACTCTGCGCATCTCGTCTTTGGAGAAACTTACATCAACCTCACGTTTGGTTAGTGAATTAGCCAATCTTTTACCCGAGACCCGTCTCCCCTATGTTGGTGATTCTGCTTTTGCTCATAAAGGCGGAATTCATGTTAGCGCCGTAATGAAAAATCCTGCTACCTATGAGCATCTTAGCCCGGAATCGGTAGGAAATAAACGTAGAGTTTTAATTTCAGATTTGTCCGGTAAAAGCAACCTGCGATTTAAAGCCGAAGAGCTGAATGTTGATGTGGATGCCAATAAAGACGTACTTCCCGAAATCATGGAAGCTCTGAAAAAGCGCGAATTCGAAGGCTATTCTTACGAAGCGGCAGAAGCATCCCTGAATTTATTGATTCGCAAAATCACCGAGAATTATCAGGATGCGGTTCAGTTAAAAGGCTTTCGTTTATTAATTGAAAAAAATGACACTGAAGGATCGCGATGCGAAGCCACAATCAGAGTGGAAGCAAACGGCGAAACCGAACACACAGCCGCCGAAGGAAATGGCCCCGTCCATGCTTTAGATCAAGCCTTCAGAAAAGCATTGATTCGCTTTTTTCCTGAAATCTCAGATATGCAATTAGAGGACTACAAAGTTAGAGTCCTGAATGGAAATAACAGTACCGCTTCAAAAGTACGTGTTTTGGTGGATTCCTCTTTTGGAACCGAGTCATGGTCAACCGTAGGAGTTTCCGAAAACATAATTGAAGCAAGTTGGGAAGCTCTCTCCGATAGTTACAGCTACTTCCTGGCAAAATTTCACAAACAAAAAGAAGTAACATCTCACACAAACATCCAATGATTATGCAACCATCCATTAAAATCTTCGATACGACACTCCGCGATGGCGAACAAGCCCCGGGTTTTGGAATGAACACTCAAGAAAAATTAAGGATAGCAGCACAACTGGAACTTCTTGGAGTAGATGTTATTGAAGCCGGTTTTCCAATTTGCTCACTCGGTGATTTTGAAGCTGTTAGCGCTGTTGCCGAACAAACACAAAATGCAGTAGTAGCCGGATTAGCAAGAACCCGAGATTCCGATATCGAAAGTGCCGGTAAAGCAGTTAAAGGTGCCAAAAAATCAAGAATCCATACATTTATCGCGACTTCCGATATCCACATGGAGCACAAACTTCGCATGAGTCGTGAGGAAGTTATTAAAGAAGCCGTACGTGGAGTAACTCATGCCAAATCTTGGTGTGAGGATGTGGAATTTTCCGCTGAAGATGCCACTCGCAGCGATGAATCATTTCTAATCGAAGTTTTTCAGGCCGCTGTTGAAGCCGGTGCTACAGTTATTAACGTTCCTGATACGGTAGGATATGCAGTACCCTGGGAATTTGGCACTCTGATTGGTAAAATCAAGCAAAATCTACCCAATCATGTAACGATTAGTGTGCATTGCCATAATGATTTAGGATTGGCAGTAGCAAATTCATTAATGGCGGTTCAAAATGGTGCTACTCAGGTAGAATGTACCATAAATGGTGTCGGTGAACGTGCCGGAAACGCAGCTTTGGAAGAAATCGCAATGGCCATTTACACCCGCCAATCAGAGTTTTCATCTCATACGAATTTGAATCACAAGGAAATCTTCCCTGCTTCTCAATTACTTTCTCAAATTACCGGACAATCCGTTCAATTAAACAAAGCCGTAGTTGGAGGAAACGCATTTGCTCATGAAGCAGGAATTCATCAGCATGGTGTGATAAACAATCCCCTCACCTATGAAATCATGACTCCGGAATCAGTAGGTAAAAACGGAAATAATATCGTTCTCGGAAAGCATTCCGGTCGTAAAGCTCTGGATCATCGTCTTCGTGAATTGGGATTTGATTTCACAAAAGACGAATTGAATAAAGTCTATGAAGGCTTCATCCAATTAGCTGATAATAAAAAAGTAATTGAAGACAGTGATTTAATCCATATCTCCACAAATGGCGTCACCGAACTTGGCGACGAATTTGTTCAACGAACTATGCAGCAATTCTTAAATAAATAATCAAAAAATGACCTTAACAGAACAAATACTTGCAAGAGCAGCAGGCAAATCAAAAGTACAAGCAGGCGATAACATCTGGGTAGATACAGATGTACTTCTCACTCACGACGTTTGCGGACCTCCGGCCATCGGTATATTCAAAAAGCAGTTTGGCGAAAAAGCAAAAGTTTGGGACAGGAAAAAACTGGTCATCATTCCTGATCATTATATTTTCACCTCCGACAAATATGCTAATCGCAATATTGATATTCTGCGAGATTTTGCGGCCGAGCAGCAACTCCCCTACTATTATGATGTTGGTGGCGAAGATTACAAAGGCGTTTGCCATGCAGCCATGCCGGAATTAGGATTTACCCGCCCGGGTGAAGTGCTTTTCGGCACAGATTCCCACACTTGTACGGCCGGTGCATTTGGCCAGTTTGCTACAGGAATTGGCAATACAGATGCCGCATTTATTATGGGTACAGGCAAACTTTGGGTAAAAGTGCCCGAAACCATGAAATTTGTATTCGAGGGTGAAATTCCACCCTGGATAATGGCCAAAGATTTAATTCTGAAAATCATTGGAGATATCGGAGTTGACGGAGCCACTTACCGAGCCATGGAATTTGCCGGTGAGGGCATTATGAATATGGATATGGAAGGCCGAATGACCATGACTAATATGGTTATTGAAGCCGGCGGCAAAAACGGCGTAATCGAACCCGACCAAACCACTATCGATTATGTAAACGCCCGAACCAATGTAGCATTCGAGCCTGTTTACAGACGTGATGATGCTCAATATCACAGTGTGAGAACATATCGCTGCGATAACATGGAGCCTATGGTGGCAAAACCACATTCTCCGGATAATAAAGCTACTGTTAGTGAAGTAAAAGGAACTGCTTTAACACGCGCTTATATTGGTTCCTGTACCGGTGGAAAAATCAGCGATTTTGAAGCAGCAGCTCGAATTATCAAAGGAAAAGAAGTTGCAGTAGATACCTACGTTGTACCAGCAACAACACTGATTGCACAGCAATTGAAAGAACGCACAATTGGCGGACAAACCTTGATGAGTATCTTTGAAGAAGCAGGTGCTAAAATTGGCGATGCCTCTTGTGCCGCCTGCCTTGGTGGTCCATCAGACACCTTTGGCCGATTAAATGGCGAGGAAATTTGTATCTCAACAACCAACCGAAACTTCCCCGGTAGAATGGGCTCTAAAAAAGCACAAGTATATCTCGCATCACCATATACTGTGGCGGCTTCAGCACTTAGCGGAACCATCGCCGATCCACGTGATTATCTGGACGAGAGCGTACTAAATATGGAAATCGAAGCCGTGTAAATGGCTGTATCCCAACAACCCCAATCAATTTACTCTTGACGAATAAAAGAAAAGATTATTAGACATCATGAATACATCAATAACCGGAAAAGTCTTCGTTTTAGGAGACAATATCGATACAGACCAAATTATCCCGGCGCATCATTTGGTTTATAACATGGAAAAGCCCGAGGAACGTAAAATGTACGGTCAGTTTGCACTTTCAGGAGTTCCTGACGAAGCTTCAGGTCTGCCACAAGGCAATATCCCATTTACCCGTGAAAATGAATTTGAATCGGATTTCACCATCCTTGTGGCCGGTAAAAATTTTGGCTGCGGTTCTTCTCGTGAACATGCTCCTTTTGCCATGCAAGTGGCAGGATGCAAGGCGGTAGTATCCCCCATGTATGCCAGAATTTTTTACAGAAATGCAGTAGATGGCGGTTTTCTGGTTCCATTTGAATCCCGCACAGATCTTACTGAGTTTTTTGAAACAGGTGATGAAGCCGAAATTGATACCGTAAATAATGTTTTGCGCAATAAAAGAACGGCTCAGGAATTCGAATTACTCCCTCTTGG
>SKIC01000104.1 GCA_007116685.1 Balneolales bacterium | reverse complement strand
GCTTGTTGGCATTTTTTATTTTCCACGCTTACACAGGCATCAAGGTCCATTTAGGAAAGCGTAAGGCGCGTCCTGAAGGTTATAAAGCCTACCAAACAAGAGGTGGGAAGAGTATGCAGACATGGAGTTCGCGCTCTATGCTAATTACCGGTGTGCTTCTATTGATATTCGTTGTCTTACACTTACAAACATTCGCATTGGCTGATTTCGATACAGTTGTACATGGCGGAGTAGAAATGCACGATGTGTACTCTCACATGACGGCAGTATTTAGTCAGTTATCTTACGTAGTGTTCTACGTGATTATCATGTTTTTACTAGGTATGCACCTGCGTCACGGCGTATGGAGCAGTCTTCAGTCTATGGGATTATTATCACCCCGTTTTTCAAAAACCATTCACAATATTGCATTGGTTTTTGGAATCGTGCTTGCTGCAGGGTTTATCGCACTTCCGGTAGTAATCTACGTTTCACAAATTGCATCTTAAAAGTTAGAGGTTCTCTATGGAAATCATTGAAAATTCACCAAAATTAGTATCAAAAATCCCAGATGGGCCGCTGACTGAAAAGTGGAGCAAGCATAAAAACAGTATTAAGCTCCTCAGTCCTGCAAATAAGAAGAAGCACACTGTACTGGTAGTGGGTACCGGGCTTGCCGGTGCATCTGCCGCCGCTTCTCTTGCTGAGATGGGTTATAACGTAAAAGCATTTTGTATTCAGGATTCTGCTCGTCGTGCGCACAGTATTGCAGCACAGGGAGGTATCAACGCAGCCAAAAATTATCCCAACGATGGTGATAACGTATGGAGACTTTTCTACGACACTATCAAAGGCGGTGACTACAGAGCGCGAGAAGCTAATGTTTATCGCCTCGCAGAAGTAAGTAACAGTATCATTGACCAATGCGTGGCACAAGGTGTTCCATTTGCACGTGAGTACGGAGGAACTTTAGCTAACCGCTCTTTCGGTGGTGCGCAGGTATCCCGAACATTTTACGCTCGTGGACAAACAGGTCAGCAGCTACTGCTTGGTGCCTACAGTGCTTTGATGCGTCAGGTGCATCTTGGTAAAGTAGAAATGCTCCCTCGCCGTGAAATGCTTGATCTTGTAAAAGTTGACGGCAAGGCAAGAGGAATCATCGTAAGAAATCTTGTTACCGGAGATATGGAGCGTTATGCCGGAGATGCTGTTCTGCTTTGTACAGGTGGCTACGGTAACGTGTATTACCTCTCAACTAATGCGAAAAACTCTAATGTAACTGCTGCATGGCGTTGTTACAAAAGAGGAGCATTCTTTGGTAACCCAAATTATACTCAGATTCACCCAACGTGTATTCCTGTTTCCGGGATTTATCAGTCAAAGTTGACACTAATGAGTGAATCACTCAGAAACGATGGTCGTGTTTGGGTTCCTAAGACCAAAGAATTAGCTGAGCAGGTACGTTCAGGAAAATTGCATCCAAACGACATTAAAGAAGATGATCGCGATTACTTCCTTGAGCGCAAATATCCATCTTTCGGAAATCTTGTTCCTCGTGATGTGGCCTCAAGAAATGCCAAGTATGTTTGTGATGAAGGCCGTGGCGTAGGTTCTGGTCTTGCTGTGTATCTGGATTTCCGTGATGCTATCAAAGAGCAGGGAGCAGATACGATTAGTGCCAAATACGGTAACCTTTTCGAAATGTATGAGAAAATTCAAGGTGAAGATCCATACAAAGTACCAATGATGATTTTCCCTGCGGTTCACTACACAATGGGTGGCCTTTGGGTTGATTACAATTTGATGACTACAGTTCCTGGTTTGTACGCATTAGGTGAAGCTAATTTCTCTGACCACGGTGCAAACCGATTGGGTGCTTCTGCACTTATGCAAGGATTAGCCGATGGTTACTTTGTTGTGCCTTACACACTTGGCGATTATTTGGCTACAGATAAGCCTGAGAAAGTTGATACTTCTCATCCTGAGTTTGATAAGATTGAAAAAGAAGCCACAGAGCGTATTGATAAATTACTCGCTATTAAGGGTAAAAAAACTGTATTGGATTTCCACAGAGAACTCGGAAATTTGATGTGGGATTATGTGGGAATGTCTCGAAATAAAGAAGGACTCGAAACAGCTATCGAAAAAATTTCAGCACTTCGTGAAGAGTTCTGGAAAGACGTAAACATACCCGGAGATGCAAATTACTATAACAAGTATCTCGAATACGCACTCAGAATAGCAGACTTCCTCGAATTAGGGGAATTGATGGCACGCGACGCATTAGTGCGCGAAGAGTCATGTGGAGGCCACTTCCGTGAAGAATACCAAGTAGACGGTGAAGCTAAGCGTAATGACGCCGACTTCGCTTTTGTTTCCGCCTGGGAATATCTCAATGGCGAGGGCGAGAGACTTCACAAGGAAGAGCTCAAATTCGAAAACGTTGAATTGACTCAGCGTAGCTACAAATAGAAATTAGTAAACACAATTGAGATTATTATGAGTACAGAAAAAATGACCATCCACCTCAAAGTTTGGAGACAAAAAGGTCCGAACGAGCCTGGTAAACTGGTTGACTACACCGTAAATGATGCCAATGAGCACATGTCTTTCTTGGAGTTGCTTGACTGGTTGAACGAAGCTCTCATGAAGAAAGGCGAAGAGCCCATCGAATTTGATCACGACTGCCGTGAGGGAATTTGTGGTTCTTGTAACATGATGATTAATGGTATGGCGCACGGACCGCAACGTGGAACAGCTGCTTGCCAATTGCACATGCGTCAATTTAAGGACGGCGATACTGTTGTTGTAGAACCATGGCGTGCAACGGCATTCCCCTTAATCAAAGATTTGGTTGTTGATAGAGCCGCCTTCGATAACATCATGGCTGCGGGTGGATATGTATCCGTAAATACCGGTGGATATGTGGATGCAAATGCCATTCCTATTCCAAAAGACGAAGCTGAAACAGCATTTGATTACGCTGCCTGTATTGGTTGCGGAGCTTGTGTTGCTGCGTGTCCAAATTCTTCTGCTTCCTTGTTTACGGCAGCAAAAATTTCCCAATATGCACATCTACCGCAAGGTCATGCCGAGCGTAAAAAGCGTGTTGTGGCAATGGTTGACCAAATGGAAAAAGAAGGTTTCGGCGATTGTTCAAATCACGGAGAATGTGAAGCTGTATGCCCGAAAGAAATTTCAATTACAGCCATCGCAGAAATGCGTAGAGAATATATTAAGGCCGTTCTTTAAGTCTTATCTGGTTCTAAACTTAAAATCCCGCCAGCCTCAGGTTTGCGGGATTTTTTTTGATTTATTTTCCGCTTCCCACCTCAAAAAAATCCCCGCCGAGGTGATCCTCACCCGGCGCACTATACCGTGTCATCCTGACACTTAAACTTACTCATAGTGCAAAAAATACGGCCCTTTTCCAAGCTCAAGGCCCCGCCACACAGGTCTACGCCGCAGGCGCGCTGGTATAAGATCTGAAAAGTATTACGCTGCGTGAAGATCACTGCAACGGGTATGGAGATGGAAAAGGGGTTGTTGGCAAAAAATAGATATTACTTCACCAATTTCTCAAAATCTCGCAGGCCTTTCAAAATTGCTTTACCGAATTTTTGGACTTTGGCTTCTCCAATACCTTTCACGAAAAGCAATTCTTTCTCAGATTTGGGATTCATCCGAACAATTTCTTTGAGCGTGGCGTCGGAGGCGACTACATAAGGGGGGATATTATTTTGGCTAGCCAGTTTTCTTCGAATATCTCGGAGGTAATCAAAAAGTCCATTTTCGCTAATTTCTTCGGGAGTACTGGTGGTTTTTTCGGGTTTGCGAAGTGCATACAGGCTCACTTTTTTATTACCGCGCAAGACTTCCATACTTAGCTCATTTAGTTTCAGAATATTGAAATGAGAAGTATCCTGATTTACGATTCCCTGCTGAATCATCTGGCGTATATAATGATTCCACTCTTTTTTTGTGTATTCGCTGCCCACCCCAAAAGTTTTTAATTCACGCTGCCAATCCGGAATTTTTTGCGACCGAGAACCTTTCAGAAAATCTATGATATGTGACTGTCCGTATTGCTGATTTGTTCTTGCGATGGCTGAGCATACTTTCTGAGCAGCAGTCGTACCGTCAATGCTTTCCACATCGCCCATACAAATATCACAAGAGTTGCAATTGCCGTCATGGCTCTCTCCAAAATAGTTCATCAGCCATTGCCGCCGGCAGGTAGGCGATTCGGCATAATCCGCCATCTGATACAGCTTTTTCTTCATTATCTCTGATTGCTCAGGATTTTCTTCCACTTCCGTAAAGGATAGCATTTTGAATAAATCGCCTCTCGAATAAAACATTATGGCTTCGCTTTGAAGACCATCTCTACCTGCACGCCCGGTTTCCTGATAGTAACCCTCTACATTTTTAGGCATATCCATGTGAATAACAAAACGAATATTCGATTTATCAATTCCCATCCCAAATGCTATCGTTGCTACGATAATCTCCACATCGTCATTCAAAAACGCATCCTGGTTTTTAATTCTGACTGATTGATCTAATCCCGCATGGTAGGGTAGCGCTTTGAATCCTTTCCGATTTAAAAAAGAAGCATACATTTCTACCGATTTCCTACTCAAGGTATATACAATTCCAGCCTCGCCGCGTTTTTTTCGTAAATAATCGAGTAGCTGATTTTTACCGTTGTCTCTCTGATAAGAATGATAAGTTATATTCGGACGATTAAAGCTACTCAGGTGCTTGAAACCACTACTTATGCCTAAAGAATCTTGAATATCTTTTTGCGTAATATCATCAGCAGTGGCTGTAAGTGCCATTAGGGGAGTGTCTGGAAATTCTTTTTTCAGAATACTCAGTTTCTGATACTCCGGACGAAAATCGTGTCCCCATTGGGAAATGCAGTGAGCTTCATCTATGGCAAATAAAGAAATCGGAATGCTCTTAAACAATGAAATTAGATAATCGCTGGAAAAAAGTTTTTCTGGAGCGATGTAGAGAATATCCAATTTTCCTGCCCTCAGTTTTCCAAGAATTTGCCGTTGCTGATCAAGCTCTAGCGTTGAATTCAAAAATTCTGCTTCGAAACCGCTAAGTCGGAGTCCATCTACTTGATCTTTCATCAATGCGATAAGAGGTGAGATAATTATACCGGTTCCTTTTCGCACTTTAGCCGGAATTTGAAAACACAGCGATTTACCACCACCGGTGGGCATTACTACTAATCCGTCTTGCCCATTACAAACATTGCTGATGATTTCTTCCTGGCCATCTCTAAAACTGTCGTAGCCAAAATAACTTTTAAGAATTTCTAAGGGTTCTGTCATTCCTTGTATTGTGTGTACTCCTTTCTTAGTAAGAGTCGGTGAAGATAAGAACCTTACAGCAGTAATTTTTTCAATAATTATTAGCTAAAAGTGGTATCTGTAATAAAATCTTAGTGATAAAGAGTGAATCCAATGTCGATTTTTGTATAAAGTTTATACGCAATATTGCCGATAACAAAGTGTCAGAATTGGTTGTTGAATTTATAATGTATAGGCGTGTCCTCAGAACTGTTTCGTTTACGAACAAATCTGCAGGTATTGGAGAGTACTGCTGTTTTAAACCGGACTAACAGACAGCTCGCTAATACCCAGCTCAGGTTATCCACTGCTTTGCGTGTGAACAAGGCTGAGGATGATGCGGCTTCTTTTGCTATTGGCGCCCGTCTAAGCAGCCGAATTGCAGGTTTAGAACAAGCCTTAATCAACACTGGAGACGCAAAAAGCGTACTCGATATCGCCGAATCCAGTCTGACAAAAATTCAAGACCTTCTGATAGACGTCAAGAGATTAGTAACCCGTGGAGCAAATGCTACAGACGGTGATGATGAACGCCAATATATTCGGGGACAAATAAATGGTTTATCAAATGAAATAAACGCTATTATATCAAGCACAACCTACAATGGAATCAATCTCTTAGATGGTTCTTATGATGCTGTTTTTCAAGTAGGTGAACGTATTGATGACACGCTTCGGGTGACTCTGGATCAGGATATTAGGGCACAGGATTTACAGGTTTTAGAAGTGAGTACTTTTGGCAATTTAACAACCAATGGAACCGCCACACTTGCTTCTTCAATAAATGTCTTCAACCAATGGCAAGCTGTTCAGGCCGGTGATACTTTTGACATCATTCTGACACAGGGAGATGGCAACCAATTAGCTCCCATAACAATAACTGCGGCAGGAAATAAGGGTGAGCTTACTTCAACAAGCATAGGCGATATCGTAAACGCCATCAATGGAACCGGTCTGTTTGAGGCGGAATTCAATCAATCCAGGCAATCGATAGATGTGCGGGAAGTAGTACCTATTGAAGGAAATAGTTTGATGGTCCGATTCGCTAATTACTCGGAATTTCCAGGTGTTGATGGAGCAATCGGTAATTTTAACTTCAGTTTTGATGCTTCAACCGGAGAATTAGTAACCAATTTTTCTTCTGCTTCTGCTATAGGAGCCGGCACGGCATTGAACAATCTGAACCAATTTTCTGATCTGGAAGGGCAGGATACTATTTCGGTCAATCTTACGGCCAGAGATGGAACCGTTGAAAATATCAATTTTGTACTTCCAGGCCCAAGTGCGGTCACTTCTAATGCAACCGTAGGGGATCTGGCAAATGCCATAAATGCCCAATCCACCAAATTTAATGCTGTAGTTTCCGGCGGACAAATACGCTTGCAGGAACTTGATTTGCCTCAGGTAAATTTCAATGCTACGTCCGCTTTCTCGCCCTTAAATCTGGATGAAGGTCCTGCTTCCGTAAGTACAGTCAATTTTACACAATCTGCTACCGAAGCCTTATTTTCGGGAGTTGCTTCCGGTACGCAAATCAATGGGTCTTTTCTGGGCTCTGGATTCAGAGAGGGCGATCAGTTTACTATTCAATTACGTCGAAACAACAATTCTACAACCAATCTGACGTATACATTCACAAGTGAGAACGATACCTTTGGCCAAATTCAGGCCATGATAAATGCCAATGCCGCTTTTGAAGCCTCTTTCGAAGGTGGAAATTTGGTAGTGAGAGAATCAACAATCAGTTCAGGAACAGGATTACGAGCTCTGCTACAAAGTTTTCAGCAAAATGGCGTTGAGTTCAACAATACTGTTTTTGAAATCGATGCCTTTGCTCCTGAGGATGCCATTTTTCCTAATGCAGGAAATCCGGTTTCCACAGCTACACTACTTTCTGATACCACCTTAGGCGAAGGATTTGTAGCCGGCGATTCATTTCAAATTCGATTGAGAAATGCTGATGCCACCGTGGTGCAAAATTTCACCTATACTTTTTCCTCATCAAATGACACCATTGGGGATCTCATTGCGGCTATCAACGCATCCGTAGATACCGCAACTGAATTTGAAGCGGATATCGTTGGTGGGGAACTGGTTATCAGCGATCGAACCGGAGCGGTAGGTGGGGATTTTGATGTGCGATTTGATTCCTTTGCTTCAAATCCTGTTTCGTTTACGCAGAGTGCTACTTCTTTATCTGCGGATAGAATCAGAACGAGCATCAGCCGATTTAGCCCCACAGGTGGATTAAGTACATCTACCTTACTGAACAATCTCAACCAATTCACCAATGTTCAGGCAGGGGATACGCTCGATATAAATCTCACCAATGCTTTGGGACAAGATCGATCTTTCACGTTTACCTTTGCGGGTGACCTCGCAGGTCCGTCCACCAGCACGATGGGTGATTTAGTAGCTGCTATCAATGCTCAGACTGATATTGAAGCCGTTTTCGATACCGATATTTCCGCAATTGTTGTGCGAGACATTAATAACTCCGGAGGTGGAGTAACGTTTTCATTCAGTAATGCGGGATTTTCAGAAGATCCGCGACCTAACGTGGCAGTAGTGCCATCACCGCCTTTATCGTTTTCCTATTCTGACGAAGCCATGCGTTCACAGCAGTTGACAAGTTCAGGGAGTCCGGCTGCAGCAACTACGCAAATCAACAACCTGGACGGTTTCGAAAACATCAGAGGTGGCGATACCATGAGTTTCACCTTGCGAACAAGGGCAGGAGCTCAGCAAACCTTTATCTATACTTTTGATGATGTATCCGAAGGTGTGAATTCCAATCGCCGAATAAGCGATATCGTCTCTTTCTTAAACGGTCAGCAAATTGGAGCGGTATCGTTTGAAGCGACGTTTGAGGGGGGACAAATAGTGGTCAGAGAGGCAAATCCTCCATCCACAGGAAGTTTTGGAGCCAGTTCTTCATTCACGGAATTTGATATTGATATCACACCGAAATCATTTTCTACCTTTGCATTTAGCATCACAGATTATTTGAGAGTCTCTGAGGATACCGGATTGGTAATAGGCTTAGGTTTGGTTGATTTGGATGCCGGTAATGAATTTACTCAGGCCGTTGCCAGTATTTTG
>SKIC01000275.1 GCA_007116685.1 Balneolales bacterium | reverse complement strand
TGGATAAATCCGCCTCTGAAATCTTCGTTCTTCCGCTCTAAAAGCCGAAGCCAATTCATCCGGATATACTACGTAAAGCTGACGTCGAACCAATTGATGCTGAACCCATCCGCTTAAATAAATTTCATTTCCACTGCGAAAGGGAATCGAAAGATCTAATACCGGACCAATTTGATGCGTGAATTGAACTCCGGGACCACTGCGCACAACTTCTGTAGGTCTGCCATCTATTACAGTAGATGCAATAATGGTGCTTCTCTGCAAATAATCCCGCTTCAAAAAATATCTGGCGCCTAATCTTACACGATAGGCTGAAGTACTTTTTTCAAGCATTAACTCGGCTTCGTAAGAAATCAATGTATCTGTAGGAGTTTCTTGAAAAGTATCCCAAATCAATCTGCCAATACGCAATTCGCTGCGTGAGCCTTGAGCGCTAATTCTCCAATCAGAGTCAATATCGTATGTTATAGAAGTTCGCATGGCTAGCTCTCTTGAACTTTGATCACGTGAGGGACGGCCGGGGAGCGTAAAATCCTGTACGGTATAATTTGCTCTTACTAGAAATAACGTTTGTATGGATAAGGCCGAACTGGGCTGCCATTCAAAAGACGGAATTAACCTCAGTGACCTTCGCCAGTTGTTTTCTATACTTCTCTGCGCAGATAAATAAACCAAATGCGTAGCTTCCCCTGAAAACTGTATGCTGGATTTGAAATAATCAGAAAAACGATGACGAAGTTCTGTACGTAAACCAAATAATTGTTCGTCTCTGTCGTCATTATTTACAGTCGGCGTATCGTATCGTAGTATTCGCATGCGCCCCTGAAAGGAAAAATCCGTATCAGCATTGATGTGAAAATAGTTTTCCGAGAACAAGGTAACAGCACTCTGATCGAAATTTGAATTTAATAACTGATTATTACGCTGATCTACTTGCACTTCCGGTAAATCATCCGTGTTTATCAGTGAAGACGTTCTGTTTTGGTAAGCAATATCGGTTCCCACTTGAAAGCGGTGCATCCCCAATTCGTATTCAAAAGCAGCAAATACAAATATTTGATTTCTGATGGCTTCTGTATCAAAAATCAGAGCATTTTGATCGGGATCCTCACGCCAACGGCTCTCGATAGTTCTGGTGGCCGTTTGCATACTCACTTCCAAATCTCCGCGCACCGATTCAGTGACCGGGAAATTTGTTCTGATGGTAGCTCGGCTGGTATCTGATCGTACAGATTCTATAATATCGGTTAGGTCTCTGTTGAAAAAACTACTCGGCTGATATCCTTCTCGTGTTGCGCTACCAAAATGTAATTCAGCCTGTACAGTAACCGTTTCTGATCTGTAAAAACTGTTTAGATTTCCACCATAATTTTCATGAACTCTGGGTGAAATATCTGCATAAGCCCAACGCAACTGAGGATTAAAATTAACCTCACCCCATTGTAATTGATTGGCGCCAATGGTACTTGAAAGAAATACGCCAGTATCGGTCTCTCCACTACGGCTGTCAGAAAGTCCACCTGCCAAAACTTGGCCGTAAATATTGTCTATGGGATGATATCGCAGACCGGCAGTTAGATACTCCTGACGAATTTGAGTATTAGTAAAACGATAGCTTTGAGCTTCGCTCATAATAGAAAAGGTTTCGGCTAATGGGATTCGCGCTGACAGTCTAAAATTATTTTCATCCTGAATATTTCTGGCTTCCCCACCGGAAATAAATAGTCGGGAATTGAAATGATTGGTAACGCTAATTTCCGCCAGTTCGCTATTATGATTGATATTCGTCAGGTAGTTCCAGCGTACAGCATCAAGCTGCCGCACAAATTGGCTATTCATTTCCAGGGATGGAAACCCAACTTGCTGTGCTTTCGCGTAATCGGAAAAAGTCAGAGCAATAAGCAAGGCAAAAAGAATTCTATATTTATGAGCCAATATTCTTCGCATCAGGAATTCTGGCTTTGGCTGGTGAATAATATAGAATCTGAAATATCCATAGAACGAAAGTTAGCAATCCCTTACTATTCACCAATAAATTTTATTTTTAGTTAGGCGAAAAGTTAGCCAAAAACTTCTTCGCCAGAGCATGAATGCTCTGGCTTTGAAACCGTGTCTCCTGCGGAGACAGAGTTTGTAAATTCAATTTGTTTCTCAAAAAATGCATTGGCAAATGCATGGTTTCGCCACGGCGAACAGGTCCGCAACCCAAGCTTTCAAGCTTGGGTTGTGAAGGCAGGGGTTTTTACTCCACCGCTAATTTTGCTTTTGCAATTCGTTGACATCAGTAATTTTCCTCACGGACTTTCGTGAATATTTCAAACAAAACTAGCTTTGAAAAAAGGGATACATTCGATAGACTATCCATCAATTTCGCTGAATGTAATTACATCATGCTCATAGCAACGAAAAAACAACTAAAAACCTGGAAAGAATTACACAAGAAATCCGGCAGAACTAAGCATGGACTTTTTCTGGCTGAAGGAGAACGCTGTGTGCTTCAACTTTTAGAGCATGAAAGTTGCAACGTGCAGCATGTTTTATGTGCTGATTTAGAATTACTCAATCAAATTCCGCGAAAATTCCACTCTATTTGTATTCAATTAGAAAGTTCTGAATTGCATCATATCACAGATGCCCAGAATCCGCAAGCATTGGTTGCTGTTTGTGAAATTCCTGAGTTCGTTGCTTTAGATACTATCAGTAAAAAAAACGGGAATATTTTATACCTCGATCGCATTCAGGATCCCGGGAATCTTGGAACACTCTTGCGGACTGCACTTTGGTTTGGGTTTGAAGCTGTAATACTTGCCAAAGGTACCGCAGACCCCTATCAGCCCAAAGTTGTACGAAGTACTGCAGGAGCTACGGGCGCCCTGCCCATTTTAATGGATGAAGATCACAGCCTCTTCGACAAATTGATAGCCAATAATTGGACCATTTACATGACCATGCTTTCTGACAAGGCGAAGCCTTTCAATACTTTTAAACCTGTGAGTAAACAGGTCATTGTTTTGGGAAATGAGGCAAATGGCGTTGCACCAATATTGGCATCAAAAAAAGTACAGCATATCATCATTCCGGGGGATAATCAAAATAAAATCGAAAGCCTCAATGCTGCCATTTCAGGTGGGATAGTAATGCAGCATTTTTCCCGGAAATAAAAAAAGACAGCCCAAGGAGCTGCCTTTTTTCTAATAATTTTAAAGCCTGAAATCAGGCAATTTCCACCAATTCAATATCAAACGTCAGATCTTCGCCTGCAAGTGGATGATTGGCATCTAAGGTAACATGAGATTCAGTTACTTCTGTGATGACTACGGGAATACCGTTACCATCCTGCTGCTGAATTTGTAATTGCTGACCCAATTCCGGCTTGATTTCCGGTGGTAATTTATCTTTCTCAACATTAATCACTAAATCTTCTCTTTTATCGCCATAAGCTTCTCCGGCAGGGATAGTGACTTTTGTGCTTTCACCAACTGCCAAACCTTCTACGGCTTTTTCAAAACCGGGAATTAATTGTCCGGTTCCCATTGTAAATTCAAGAGGCTCGCGGTTCTCAGAAGAATCAAAAATTTCTCCTGTAGTTTTTGTACCTGTGTAATGAACTTTTACGGTATCTCCGCTTTTTACTTTTGACAAAATATTGTCCTTTCTTTTTTTCGCTAATTATTTTCTAATCCCCTAAAAATAAGATAATTTTCACGGTTTTGGTAACGTAATTAGTACTAATGACCTTACCGTTCTAATCCAGTTAAAAATGCTGTCTTTTATAATCTCACTAATACTCTTTATTTCAGCCGATTCCTTGCGATTTCTGATTTTCAATGATGATGGCTTTGGTTACATCAATACGTCTGGTGAGGTTGTCATATCGCCGCAATTTGATGATGCCCGTTCTTTTCGCAATAACATGGCCACCGTAAATCTGGATGGTAAATGGGGATTGATAGACACCGAAGGCAACTGGCTAATTGAGCCTGAATATCGATTTCCTTTGGAGGCTTACGATAACAGAATTCGTTTTTCTGAGCACATTGAATTTGAATTACACCCTATCATTCGTTGGCTATCAGGAAATCCATCCCGGGAATATTACGGATTCATGGATACTAGCGGAAAAGTTGTAATTCCACCTCAATTCACTGAAGTAAGACAGTTTTCTGACGGACTTGCCATTTTTTCTGATGGTGGCAGAATCGGATATATCGATACCTCAGGTGACATAGTTTTGGAAGCTGAGTTTCAGGAAGCATTTCAGTTTTCAGAAGACTTGGCCGCTGTAAAGGTGACCGAAAGTGTATTGGGCTTTTTACCCTTTGGCAGTAGCTGGAGATATATCAACAAAGATGGCGAAGTGATTATCACTACAGAAGCACGAAGAGCCCGCTCTTTTTCAGATGGGATGGCCAGCGTTGAAAAAAAGGGATTGAATGGCTATATCAATACAAATGGTGACTTGGTGATTCCTTATAAGTACGAATTAGCTTTCCCTTTTTCAGAAGGACTTGCCCGCATTTTTCACAATAATTCCTGGAAATACATTGACAAGGAAGGCAATGTAGCTTTCTACTCAGATTATCAGGAAGTTTTCGATTTTAGTGAAGGGATAGCCCGTTTCCGTTCTGATAATCAATGGGGATTTATGAACAAAGATGGAATTACGATCATATCCCCTATTTTTGACTTAGCCTACGATTTCGAAAATGGATTGGCAAGAGTCCGCAAGAATGGCATTTGGCAATACATCAACATCGATGGACGTGTTGTCTGGAGTTCAGAGTAAACCTGAAACCCAACAACACATTCATCCTAATTTATTTACTCTTCCGGGCTCCAGTTTTTGATGCCATCACGGATTACCTGGTCGATTTTATCCAACCCAACCCGCTCCTGAGCCATAGTATCGCGGTGGCGGATAGTAACTGTTTGGTCTTCTAATCCATCAAAATCTACCGTGATACAGAATGGCGTACCGGCTTCATCCAATCGGCGATATCTTTTTCCGATAGAGCCTTTTTCATCGTACTGAACTTTGTAATCAGACGACAATTCAGCTTTAATTTTATCAGCGACTTCCATCAACTCCGGCTTTTTAACAAGCGGGAAAATACCGGCTGTGATTGGCGCCAGCTTAGGATGCAATTTCAAAACGTTTCGAACTTCGGTTTTACCATTTCCGGCATCTACTTCCTCTTCCCGATATGCATCAGAAAGAACCATCAGGAAACAGCGGTCTAAGCCCACGGAAGTCTCGATTACATAAGGGATAAAGCGTTTCTGAGTATGAGGATTGAAGTACTCCATCTTTTTCCCGGAAAACTCCTGATGCTGACTCAAATCAAAATCAGTTCGATTGTGCACGCCTTCTACTTCCTGCCAGCCAATTGGGAAATGATATTGAATGTCCGCCGCAGCTTTGGCATAGTGAGCAAGTTTATCAGCAGGGTGATCTGCAATTCTCAACTTACTTTTACGAATACCAATGCTCTGATGCCAAGCAAAACGCTCATCAAGCCAATTTTGATAAGTTTCCATATCGGCATCCGGCTCTATGAAATATTGCATTTCCATTTGCTCGAATTCACGCATACGAAAGACAAACTGCCGTGCTACTACCTCATTTCTGAAGGCTTTTCCAATTTGCGCAATTCCAAAAGGCACCTGCTGACGAGATGTATTTACAACATTGGTGAAATTGACAAATATCCCCTGAGCTGTTTCCGGACGTAAGTAAACTCCCTCATCCTCTTCTTTTGAGGTGGCACCAAAATTTGTCTTGAACATCAAATTAAATTGACGAACATCTGTCCAGTCAAAAGCACCGGAATCAGGAGATTTGATTTCCTCCTGCATAATGATGTCGTATAAATCTTCGGCCATACTTTTTCGGGTTCCTGCCGTATCCAATAAATGCTGTAGCTCATCCGCTTTATCGTCTTTCCCTTTATTTCTGAGGGTAAGGATGTAATCTTCAATAAGCATATCTGCGCGATATCGCATCTTAGATTGCTTATCATCAATCATCGGGTCGTTGAAACTATCAACGTGTCCACTGGCTTTCCATACTTTCGGATGCATCAAAATGGCAGCGTCTAATCCCACGATATTATCATGACGTTGGGTCATGGCTTTCCACCACTCCTGATTCAATTTGCGCTTTAATTCTACGCCTAGCGGTCCATAATCATAAGCCGCAGCGAGACCACCATAAATTTCTGATGATTGATAAATAAATCCTCTGGATTTGCAGAGCGATACAATTTTATCCAAACCTTTGAGATGAGACATAAATACTATTTAATTCTAAATTTCGGGCGTTTTTTGAACCTGCAAATATACCCAGAAAGCAAGTCTATAGAAACCTATTTTCAATTTGATTACATAATTGCCCCAAATGATTGGATTGATGCAACACGAATTAGCTTATCAATCAGGACAAATGCTTTGCGAAATGCATGGTTTCGCCACGGCGAACAGGTCCACAACCCAAACATTCGTGTTTGGGTTGAAAAGGCAAGGGTTCTTGCTCCGCCGCCAAGGGCGCACAAGTTCGCATCCAGAACTTTTGTTTTTAGAATTATTAAGCATAAGATTTCACCTTTGCTCATATCACCAAATTAAAGAATTAACCAAATCCTGATTTTATGAGCTTAATTTGGCCAACAAATTATTTACAAGCTCTAAAATGTTCTAACGCTGTTTTTTCACACTTCAGAAATCAGGTTTCCGTATCTTTCGTGCTTTCATAACCCGAACCAAATAGTTTTTCAAATCATGAGTCAGTTTTCTGTAGGAGTTTTAGGAGCAACAGGAGCCGTAGGCCAAAAATTTATTAGATTACTTGAGAATCACCCCTGGTTTTCAGTTACACATGTAGGAGCTTC
Organism: Balneolales bacterium; assembly: GCA_007116685.1. Taxonomy (GTDB): domain Bacteria; phylum Bacteroidota; class Rhodothermia; order Balneolales; family Natronogracilivirgulaceae; genus SKIC01. The sequence goes on along the minus strand of SKIC01000275.1, from coordinate 19,337 downwards.
ATCTCGCTCTGCCGGAAAACCGTATTCGGAAGCAACTCACTGGATCGAAAATGTGCCCATTGACACAAAAGTAGCAAATCTGAATGTTCAGGATTGTGACCCTGCACATTTTTCGGATGTAGATTTTGTGTTTTCCGGATTAGACTCAGCAGTTGCAACTGATATTGAGAAATCATTTGCAGAGGCAGGAATACCGGTAATCACCAATGCGCGAAATTATCGCCATTTCCCAACAGTGCCTTTATTGGTTCCAGAAGTAAACCCAGATCATATTTCCTTAATCAAGCAACAAACCTTCGATCCTAAGGGAAAAGGATTTATCGTAACGAATCCAAATTGCGTTTGTGTTCCTTTGGTAACTGCCATTCGTCCTATTTTCAATAAATACGGAGTCGAAAACATCGTAATGACTTCCATGCAAGCAATTTCTGGGGCAGGTTATCCCGGTGTGCCAAGTTTGGATATTACTGCGAACGTTGTTCCTTATATTGATGGAGAGGAAGGTAAAATCGGGAAAGAGCCTCTCAAGCTGCTCGGTAAATTACAGGATGGCAAGATTAATCATGCCAAATTTCAGGTTCAGGCTACAGCCACCAGAGTTCCGGTAATTGAAGGACACTTACTATCCGTAACAATGACCTTAAAAGAACAACCTGCTTCGATTGATGAGTTAATTTCCGTTTGGAAATCCTGGAAAAGTCCGATTGCAGATTTGAATTTACCAACGGCACCTGCTACACCTGTTAAAGTTTACGATGACCCAAGATATCCTCAGCCAAGAGTACATGCCTACATAGAAAATGGAATGCAAGTAAGTGTGGGACGTATACGTAAAGCAGAAGTGATGGATGTTTCCTTTATCGCTCTGGCCCACAATACCGTTCGTGGAGCAGCCGGTGGAGCCATTCTAAACGCAGAATTATTGGTTAAGAAGAACTATATCAGCAAATAGAAATAAAAAAGGCTTTGCAAATCTTTAATCCGCAAAGCCTTTTCGTTTTTCTTTATAGATTTAATCCGTTTGTCTTCTGGCGAGTTCCAACATTCTGGTTACTTCAACTCCCATATGCCTTACCAAAGTATTACGATATGTAGTTGTGGTACGATACCCTGAACCTAAATTGAAAAACTCAGTAAATGGTTCTACCCAATCTGAATCTACAGGCATGATGTATCCAAATAGTTCTGAGGCCTGATCGGCTGCGGCATGGCGGCGTATAGGCTGATTTTGTTGCATTGCCGGCCAATAAATGGATAAGTCGAGATAGCAAAATACTCCGGGGTCATTTATGATTAAATCCAAAGCCTCTACCTGAGATTCTACATTTCGTAGAGATAACTCAGGTAAGTAACTGTCTCGTAATTCGTTCATTCGGTCTTCCAGAGTAGTACCCTGTATACTTAATCCTGTAAGTGTGCCAAATGAAGATGGAATATCATCCAAGGTTTGAATTTCAGGGACTGCATCATTGGAAACGAGAACTGCTATATTTGTTAAAAATGGTGGTGTAAACGCGACTTCAGATCTTCTTCTCTCCAGAATCGTAACGGTTCCCAATCCAAAGACACCACCATCTCCATTTTGAACGCTTTGGTAAAAGCGTGAAAAACTTTCTGCTTCTGAAACATAGTTTATGTTCAAATCTACGCCCTTTGCATTTCTGAGCCAGGTTGCAAAATGCTCAAAAATATCAATATGGATTCCGGTTAAGTTTCCTTCATCATCATAATAGGCAAATCCCTCTTCTTGCAAATAAAGAACAGTAACATCAGCCTGTCCTGTTTCCAAAGCTTCCTGAAAGGATGTTCCGCTAAAATTTTGTGCTATTACACTATGACCGAAATTTAAAATGCACAAGATTGATATAAACAGAGCTGTTTTTAGACTTCTCATAGAATTCTTTGATAAGGTTGGAAAATTGACGTAAGAAAAATTAATTATTGTTGCGGCGCGCTATTTCAAGCATACGCGTTACCTCAGTTCCCAGATGGCGCACCAGAATATTTCGATATGCCGGATTTGCACGATAGCCACCAGATCCAAGGCTAAAGAACTCAGTTATTACTGGAGCCCAGTCAGAATCCAAAGGCATGATTATTCCAAAATCTTCTGATGCCTGATCACCAACCGTATGTCTGTGAATAGGTAAACCTTGTCTTTGAGCCAACCAATAGTTGTATAAATCCACATACCCAAAGTATCCAGGGTTATTGGTGACCAAATCAATTACTTCACTGTCAGAATTTGCTGTAACTGTTCTCATACCCGGATAATAATTATCTCTTAAATCGAGAACTCTTTGCTCGTGCGTTGTGCCAGAATACAGTATTCCAGCATTTCCAGCGAATTCGGTAGATAAAGCAGAAAAACTACTTAATTGAGCAACTTCTTCATGGGTAATAAGTACAGCTATATTCGTTAAATACGGAGGACTAAAAGCGAGTTCCTCTTTACGATCTTCGGTGATTGTAACGTTTGCCAGTCCAAAAACACCACCTTCACCGTCACGTACATCGCTATATAGTCTGGTGAAATTATTTTGCTGAACAAAATTAATACTTATTTCAACCTGCCTTGTGTTGTTTAAGAAATTGATGAATTGGCGGAAGATATCAATAGTAACTCCTGTTAACTCACCTGCTTCATTAGTAAATGCAAATGCATCTTCCTCAAAGTACAAAACAGTTATTTCACCGCTTCCTGCTTCCTGAATTTCCGCCCATGTATCGCCCTGGATAGTTTGTGCATTTACATTAGTAGATATCAAAATAGCTAAAAATATCAGGCTAAACAGTCGTACAACCTTCATATATGTCCTCATTTTATATAAGCCCCTACATTACCGTAAACTTTTAAAATAGTAAAATAGAAGTAAAATCAGAACTAATATAAATTTCTATAATTTTATGGCTTTGAACCTAGCCCTATTACATTTAAAACAAGTTTTAGGCACAGAAAAACAATGTTTTAGCAGATAAGAGAAAACCCCAAATGTAAACACGTATCCCTAAATGTTAATCAGTGTTAACATGTCATTTTCTAGCTAAACCGTTATCTTTTGCACAAAAGAAAAGGTTTTTGAACCTATTTTGGCACTCAAAGGTTACAAATCAAAATTAAAAACACTTACGCAATACTTAATTATGTCTACTCTTAAGAAGCAAATTGAATCCTTAGTATCTAACCCACCATCAGAAAAGCCAACTGGTTTTGACAGTTTATTTGGAGAATTTTTAGCTGCATTGGAATCCGGTGAAATTCGATCCGCCGAAAAAACCGAAAAAGGATGGGTTGCCAATGGATGGGTTAAGCAGGGCATTCTATTGGGATTTCGCTATGGTAAAAATGTCAAGCAAACTGAGAATAATGACATTTTAGAATTTTTTGACAAGGATACTTACCCTATTCAAAAAATCAACGGACGTGAAAATAATATCCGGATTGTTCCCGGGGGTTCATCTGTAAGAAGAGGGGCATTTGTTGGAAAAAACGTAACAATGATGCCACCTATGTATATTAATACAGGTGCTTATGTTGATGATGGCTCTATGATTGATTCTCATGCGCTTGTTGGTAGCTGTGCACAAGTAGGGAAAAATGTACATCTAAGTGCTGCGGCTCAACTTGGTGGCGTTTTGGAGCCTATCGGTGCTACTCCGGTTGTAGTAGAAGATAATTGTATGATTGGTGGTAATACAGGTATCTATGAAGGTACTCAAGTTGGAGAAGGAGCCGTTATTGGTGCCGGAGTTGTTCTCACACGTTCCGTACCAGTTTTTGATCTGGTTAACGAAAAGGTGTACAGAGGCAGTAAAGACACTCCCTTAAAGATTCCGTCAAAAGCTGTGGTTATTCCCGGTTCTCGTATGATTGAGAACAATGCATTTGCTGAACAACACAAGTTAGCTATTAGCACACCTGTTATTATCAAATACAGAGATGACAACACAGACGAAGCTACTGCTTTAGAATCACTACTAAGGTAATTCGAAATCAGCGAAGCAGGGAATTAAACTAGAAAATCTTAATAAACCGGAATTTTTCAAGATTTCTACTACATAGAAACCTGCTTCGCTCCCAATATGGGATTTTCAACTTTTCGATCAGATTCCAGCACGCCATCTCTCAAGCGGATGATTCTTCTGCTATGCTCTGCTATGTCTTCTTCGTGTGTTACAACAATTATTGTATGTCCGGCATTATAAAGCTCTTCAAATAGATGCATAATCTCTATCCCTGTTTTGGTGTCGAGATTACCGGTTGGCTCATCAGCAAGAAGTATAGATGGATTATTAACCAATGCTCTGGCTATAGCTACTCTCTGTCTTTGCCCACCTGATAGCTCGTTAGGCTTGTGATCAACCCTATCCCCCAAACCTACACGCTCAAGCATTTGAAATGCTCTTTCTTTACGCTCAGACGAGGAAACTCCGGCGTAAATTAAGGGCAACTCAACATTTGCTAAGCAATTACTTCTGGGCAGTAAATTAAAAGTTTGAAATACGAAGCCAATTTCTTTATTCCGTATTTCAGCGAGCTCATCATCCTCTAATTCACTAACATCCTGACCGGCAAGGAAATATTTCCCGGAAGTGGGCGTATCCAGACATCCCAACATATTCATCATGGTTGATTTACCCGAACCAGAAGGCCCCATGAGAGAGACGTATTCGTTTTTGTTGATATTAAAACTTACACCATTGAGTGCTTTTACCAATTGTGTTCCTAATTGATAATGCTTGGTGATATTTTCTACTTGAATTACTGGATTCATGGGATAAATTCCCTCGAAATTTTAAAGTGGATGTCTGAAACCTATGCTAGTTCTGAGCAATTTGTCGGGCAGAACGGTTGGTAGCCGTTACCCGGTCATTATCTTGTAACACTCTGGAAAGTATTCTGTAGCTTCCCGTTACTACTTGCTGGCCTTCTTCAATGGCTCCCACGAGCATAATATGGGTATCATCGCTAATGCCTGTTTCAACTTCCTGCATTCTGGCAACACCATCTTCAACAATAAAGATTACTCGTCTGAAATCTTCTCTCTGCCTGCCCGAACCAGTTGTCGCTTCTGTTGTATCTGTTCTAATTGTAGAGAAATCTCTTACAGTTACTGATTGAATTGGCACAGATAAGACATCGTACATGGTTTCGGTTTCAATATCTACGGTGGCAGTCATACCCGGCTTAAAAAATGGAATTCTTTGTGCGGATGGTGTTTCTGAGCGGTCAATTCGTCTGATCTCTGAACTATTCGACATAGCCAAATTATGCGGACTCTCAATTCTGATTTTCACAGGATATTCTGTGATTTGCTCTGTAGAACCTTGTCCGCGAGTAACAGCGGAGTTTGCTATTTCGGTTACCACGCCAAGTACAGCACTACCGGGATAAGCGTCTACCTGAATTCGAGCCGTATCACCTATCGTTACATTTACGATATCATTTTCATTAACCTGAACTTCCACTTCCATTTGTTCCATTCGAGCAATTCTGAGTAATTCGGTACCCGTCATTTGAATAGAACCTACCACCCTCTCGCCGCGCTCTACGTGAAGCTGACTGATAGTGCCTGACATTGGAGCTCGAATAACAGTTTGGCGAAGTTCTTCCTCTGCACGGCGTAATTGAGCCTGAGAACTTTGAACCATGTAATTACTGGCACGAAAGTTAGCTTGCTCAGCTTCATAATTCCTGAGGCTGTTTAGATAATCCATTTCAGAAATCAGTTCTCTCTGAAAAAGTTTCTTTTGGCGATTATAGGATACCTCCGCATTGAGCTTACTTGCTCTTGCCTGCTCCATTCGAGCTTTGGTAGTTAGGAGACTGGCATTCAACTCATCTATTCTAGCCTGAATAAGATCAGGTCTGATTCTGACAAGTAATTGCCCTTCCTCTACGAAATCACCTTCTTTTACTGTGAGTTCAATAATTTCTCCAGAAACATCAGGAGATAATTTGACCTCAACTTCAGGACGAATAGTTCCGGTAGCGGTTACTACCTGTGTTATTGTTCTGTGCTGTATTAATTCCGTTTCGACTGAAACTCCAGGTGTTTCACTGCCAAACCATCCGGCAAACCGCCCTACAATACCAAGAACTGCAAATACAACTACTATGATTATAATCAGCTTATAGACTGATCTTTTTTTCTTTTTTCCAGCCATTTTATTCCTACTAAATTTACGTCAATACCACATCTTTTTTAAATCACTAAGATCTGTACCCATCAGGTCTTAGTGATTTTTGCACTACAAATTTTGGAGTGCAATTTCCTCTGTCAATCGTCCCAAATAAAACTCTAACAGTTTTTCCTGAAAAACGAATTGATACTCAGCAATAATTTTATCTGTCTGAGCCTGTACAAAACGGTTATTTGCTTCTGTTAACTCAATCAGTGTTGCGCTTCCCACATTGTAGCGCTCCTGCTCAGTTTCAAAAGCACGCTCAGCAGCTCTGAACGCAGCTGAAGTAGCTTCTAATTCTTTGCTCAAACCGATATAATCGTTATAAGCTTGTCTTACTTCCTGAAATACTCCAATTTTGAGAGCATCCAAATCCAATTTGGCATCTTTGTACGCAAGTTGCTGACGCTGGATGTTATTTCGAATTGAGAAACGTGTAAAAATTGGAATAGAGAGACTCATACCTACGCCTCTATTAATATTCTGATCCCAAAACTGATCTGAAAAATCAAACGGATTTGTATCTCGATAGGATGTAGAAACAGAAGCGTTTGCACTTAATGTTGGATATCTGGCACCTCTGGCAATTTCCAAATTGTATCGCTGCATCGCGATATCCAACTCTGTTGCTCGTAAGTCACTTCTGTTTTGCATGGCTTGATCTACGAGGGTAGCAAGGTCAATGTTTTGTGGCGTAATTGATTCAGCGTCTATATCAGGAGAAACAAAATCGTAATCTGAAAGAGGATCCAAACGAAGAATACCAATCAGGTTTGTAATACTGATGTTTAGTGTATTTTCAGATCTGATAGCTTGCAATTCAGCATTAGCGAGGGCAGCTTGTTGATTAAATAAATCAACTACCGGCCGCATTCCAACCTCTACCTGAGCTTCTACCTGTTGTAACTGTTTTTGTGCTGTTTCTACATTATCCTTAGTGATTTGCAGAAGATTTTGATTCAAAAGAACCTGTAGATAAGCGCTGGATACTTCAAATATCACACGCTCTCTGCTTCTCTGATATCGTTCTTCAGAAGACTCCACTCCCGCCCTTGATTGGCGCAGTGCATTTATATTCCGAAAACCGTTGAATAATGTAACGTTACTCTGAATATTTGAACTAAGAGACGTGACGGATTGGTTGACAAATCCTAAGGCTTCCTGATCAAACTGCCGCCCCAAACCTCTGGAGCCACTAATGTTTGAGTTAAGGTTTGGTAAGAAGTCCATTTCAGCATCATTTTGAGAAATTTTTGCTCGTTCTACATTGTGACGAGCTCTTTCCAGGTCGATGCTGTTTTCAAGGCCTATTCGAATGGCCTCTTCCAGACTTAATGATTGTACCTGTGCTTGAGATACAGGCACATAAAAAAGTAATAATAGTACGAAATAGGGTATTATTCGCATAATTTGATTTTCCATTATTTAAACATGATGGGTATTGACGTAAATTTTCTGCAAAGGTTGCAGTACCAATGAAATTTCAATTCGCTGGCTAACATTCCTTTAGAGCAAATAAAATTAGGCAATCCAATGACATTCACTCGATGCCGAAACTTTATTTTACTTTTTTTTATGTGGACTAGCGGGCTTAGTCCTGATTACCCTCTTCAATTTGGCGCACTACCGCCTGAATAGCTTTTCGCATGGCTACTTTTTTTATTTCATTAACCACTTCTCCACTAAAAGCACCTGATCCAGATGGATTGCTTTTACGTTTACCAGCTAATAATCCAATTAGCAAACTCGTAGTTAATGCAGAGACAGGATATTTTTTAATCCAGTACCAAATATTTGCTTTTTCCTTTATATCATTTTGCAAATCAGAAAAAGCAGAGCCTAAATCGTTTTCAATATCAGAAAGTTCTTTCTTGAGTTCTTTTTTTCGAGTCTCTAAATCGGTGATTCCCGGCGTTTTCACAGATGTATCTTTCATGAATTAATTCCCATCTTTTTTGAAACTTTTCAGAATTTGGTCTGTCATTTTTTCCTTTGTTTTGCGCACCATAGCTTTGGGACGTAATAAGGCAAACGCAACACCCAGTATTACAATTGGTAATGACACAATTAAATATCCTAAACTCTGATCATTCAATAAATCACCCAAAAACAGGGCTAAAGATTGAAGTAAAAAAATAGATCCCAAAGCTATTAAAATTACCCCCGTTAGGCGATACAATATTTGAGAAAAGATTTCTGCTATTTGGTCACCAAATTCCAGAGCAAATAATTCCAGCCTCTTTTCTACGATTCGCTTAACCTCAAGGGGAATTTTTTTAAACTTTTCTGCTATTTCTTCTTTGCTAAGCATATTCTAGTCATCGTCCTTTAGCAATTTTCCAATAAGGTAACCAATAGCAACCGCACCGACTATGCTCCCTACTGGATAATTATCCACTAATGATTTTGCCGTTTTTTTAACCTGATCCACTTTTGTTCGAACTTCTTCACTCTCCAATACGTCTCTGGCTTTACCGAGTAAAGGTTCTAATTTTTCAGCAATTTCTTCAAGTTGTGTCATGATTAACCCGTTTCATTTGTTCTTTTATATGAAAATAGGGAATTGTGTGATTATTCAAATTATCTAGATTAAAAAATAAAAGGCCCGATGCGCAGCACCGAGCCTTTTTAAAGGATTTTATGAAAACTTAATTACTTAATAAGCATCATTTTTCTGGTTTGAGTGAACTCACCTGCTTGTAATCTGTAAATGTACATACCACTTGCAAGATTACTTCCATCAAAACTTACCGTGTGCACACCTGCTGATATTTCGCCATTCACCAGCGTTGCAACTTCACGCCCTAACATATCAAATACTCTCAGAGTCACATTTTCAGTTTGTGGCAAAGTATAAGATATTTGAGTTGTTGGGTTAAACGGGTTTGGATAATTCTGATCTAATGTAAACACTTGAGGTTGATCAGTGAAATCATCCGTGGCACTCGTTGCTACAGGAGGAATTACGACTGTACCATCGGGTAATACTACAATTAGCGTAAATGCTTCTCCATCCGGATTTTCAGCAAAATCGCCAGGAGACAAAACACCTTGTGCAATCACAGAATAAGCAATACCCGGATCAAGGTTAACTGTAAAAGTTGCTAGTCCATCTTCTACGGAGTTACTGCCCGGTGGCGCTACGGTAATATCAATATCTACCAAAGATGGCAAACCAAGAAATGGAGTCGCTTCTCTAAAGCCAAAATCGTCAAGAACTCTTGTATCATTAACGTATATATCAACCATTGCGGCAGCCGGATCAGCAGCGTTATGGATGATTTGAACTCCTGCATTACCTGGCTCCTGATTATTAAAGAATACGGTTTCTAATTCTGTATCACCTTCTTCGAGAGTTAATACACGATTTCCGTTGTCGCCGGGGCCTACATTTCCTTCCCAACCGTCGTTAGGAATTTCACGATCATCTCCGGTTAGAATATAGAATTTGTACTCAAATTCGTCGCCTGGATTTCCACGTACTGACAGAGTAGTTTCCCAGATTCCATCTCCTACGGCTGACAATTCGTTTGCATCCTGAATGGAAAATCCCGGATCATCGAAACCGCCACGAACATATAATTGATCTCCGGCATCTACATCAAAATTTCCAAGGAAACTTTGCAGAGTCATGTCAACGGAAAAAGTAACATCGTTTGCCGGTGATGCCAAAGGAAGTGCCACAACAGTTCCATCAGCTAACACAGCAATTATTTCAAAAGCCTCGCCGTTCTCATTTTCAGCTGGATCAAGAAACCCGGAAGCTAAAGCGAAAACGGAATTACCTGCTAATTCAAGACTTTCTAATGGTAAATCAAACAGCAATAGAGGATCGTCAGCACCTGCTACGTATAACTCCAGAATGAAATCCGCCTCTGGAAGGTTGAAATATCCTGAAAAATCAGTGTAGGCAGCCTCTTCTAAGAATTTCCCGATGCCCTCCAAGCCTAAATCAACAGCTGGCGCATCTGTAGCTCCATAGAACACGCGCACATCAACTTCGTCGGGCTCGTCAGATGTTTGAGAAACATCTAGTACCGGGAATAAATTGAATGCAGTTGAGTTTCCTTCAGGATTGTCGGCAAAGTTATCTGGATTCAAAACACCATTAGCTACCAAATATAGAGTAGTTTCGCCCAAAGCATACGATTCTGTAAAAATAGCATCTTCTACCGAATCACTTCCTGCCGGAGCAATTGCTACTTCGTTTGGCAAATGAGCAGGTAAACCCAGAAATGGAGTTGCTGAACGGAATGCGAAATCAGGTAAAGCTAAAGCTCCGTTAATATATACATCAACTTCTGCTGCGGCTGGGTCGGCGGCGTTATGAATAACCTGTACATCTACTGACGTTGGGTCAAGAGTTAGAACAGTTCCATCAGCCAGAACAGCGATAAGTCTAAATTGCTCACCATAGCTATTAGCTGATGAACTCAAGAATCCAGAAGCTAATACGATTGCAGATTCGCCAGCCAGATCCGACAAGTCAGCGTCAAATGCTGCAGCAATTGTGCTGGTACCTTCTACAAGAATATCGAGCGTGTATGCAGCTGCAGGCTGCAGAATCGCCATAAGCAGCGTTGGGGATTAGTACTCCAACATCTCTTGCTGCAATATCTACAGACGGTGCGTCAGTAGCTCCATGAAAAACAGTAAGAAGTACTTCATCATCAGCACTAGCAGTTTCTTCTAAATCTGCTACTACAAATAAGTCAGCATTGATATTTCTACCGTCGGGGTTTGCTGAAAATTCGTCATCAGCCAGGACACCATTTGCTACTAATGCTACTCTGGCATCTGTCGGGAGTCCATCATCAAAATTGAAAATCAAGCCATCATTTATTGAGGCTCCAGCTGGGGTGATGACAATAGCAAGAGCGGTATTTGATGGTACACTCAAAAACTCTGTTGCTTCTCGAAAACCAAAATCTTCTAATAAAACATCTCCATTTAGATAGATATCGACCGATTCGAGTACTGGATCAACAGCGTTGTGTATAATTTGAACCGCTGCTGAATTTTCTTCCTGTGCAAATGCTGTTATATTAGCGAATAGCAAAATGCCCAGGAACGCAGATGAAACTAGCTTGAAAAAGCTCTTCATTTTTCCTCCATTGTGTTAGTTACTGATTGGTACTTTTTCGGATCCATCTCTCACAATGCTCCGACTAAGTGTTGGTGGCAACGATAGGAGTGTATTAATGCGTTTCCTCGGGCTTTTTTTACACCACCCTAAGCCCAAACCTTTATCCACATCCCACAACACTGTTTTTAATAGACCTATAAACTTTACCTTGTTTTACAAAACTATAAGCTCAAAGAAATAACAAAGCAGAGTTTAGCCTTTTTAACTTCTGCCAGCCAATAGTTTGCTAAGGTGACAAATTGAAATACCTAAAACTAGTTTTTACACAAAATGAGTCTATTCGTAGCGTAAACTTTCGATTGGATCTAATTGTGCGGCTTTCCAAGCGGGATAAACTCCAAAGGTAACCCCAATTATTAGCATCCCTACTATCCCTGAAATTATTGCACCAACCGGGATAACGACATCCGCATTCATTACAAAAACAAGTGCATTACCACCAGCGATACCTATTATCATTCCAATCAAGCCTCCGAGCTGACAAATAATAATTGCTTCCATCAAAAACTGGTGTATAATCGTACGCTTATTAGCACCAATTGCTTTTCTTATTCCAATCTCTCTAGTACGTTCTGTAACCGAAACAAGCATGATGTTCATTACACCAATTCCTGCACCAAATAGTGCAATTCCACCTACCACAAATCCAAATATGTAGAGAACATTGGTGAACTGGCTGAACATCCCATGTAAGGATTCGTTGGTTTCGATTTCGAAATCATTGGGTGCGCTGGGAGCCACATTTCGCATTACTCGCAGAATGCCTGTGAGTTCATCTATTGTTTCATTTACCATGGCTATGGAAGGTGCTTTTACCTGTATTTGAACATTTCTGTTTCGGCCATAAACCATTGCTAAACGGGTATATGGAATAAGCACAAAGTTATCCATGGATTGCCCAAACGCAGCGCCACGAGATTCAAAAACACCCACCACTGTATAAAATTGACCATCGATTAATATGCGTTTACCTAAAGGATCAACGCCCGTAAATAATCGATTCCGAACATCATCTCCGATTACAGCAACCTGACGAGCACTTGTAATATCTGCTTCATTTAATCCTCTGCCTTCGGCTATATCATAAGCGTTATTTTCCATCCAAAACTCATTACCACCTCTAATTGGGATATTCGGGTTTGTTTCGCGATCGTCGTATTGAATTCGAGTAGTACGAAACACGACATCCGGCGACATTGCATAACCCAAAACTGCTCTCTGCTGAAGTGTTTCGAAGTCATTTATTCTGATGGGTTCTCTGCCTCGCATATGGCTTCCGTCTCCAACGACGATAGATGGGTTTGTTGTGATATTAATCACATTACTTCCCATTAATTGCATGGTATTCCGAAAGTAATTATCGATAACGCCAACAGCTGTTGAAGCACTAATTACGGCAAAAACGCCAACTACAATGGCAAGAAGAGTTAAAGAAGCTCTTGTTTTATTAGCAGCTAATGCACCTAAGGCCAATAAGAAGTTTTCACGCAAATTCATATCAAGAATACCTTAAAGATGAAATAGGATCTGCCTTAGCTGCTTTGTGTGCGGGCAAAAATCCAAATATTACGCCAGTCATTGCACAAATAGTAAATGCAAGTAATACAGTTTGCAGACTCATATAAGCCACAAAGAATTGATTAATCAAAACCACCACTAACATAGACAGACCAATCCCCAGAATTCCACCGATACCGCAAATAACAATAGCTTCAATCAAAAACTGCATTAAAATCTCAGAATACCGGGCACCTACTGCTTTTCTGATGCCAACTTCTCTGGTTCTTTCTTTCACCGTAACATACATTATATTCATCACCCCGATCCCACCAACAAATAAAGACAATCCGGTTAAAAAGATACCAATCCCATAAATCACACCTGTCATTGCCCGGTATTGCTGTTCAAACATTTCCATTTTGTTGATGGCAAAATCGTTGTCATCAGTTGGATCGAGCCTGCGAATAGATCGCATCAACCCCTCTATTTCGTATTGGCCTTCGTATAGTTCCTCCTCCGAATCAAACTTCACGCGAATATTGATATTCCAACGCAGACCAAACTGCTGACCAAAAGTTTGAATTGGGATAATCGCAAGGCGGTCAAAACTTTCCAAGCCCAAAAAATTACCTTGTTGTTCTAATACACCAATCACTTCATACCTTTGTCCCCCCATTCTGACGGTGCGACCAATCGGATCTCTGTTGCGGAACAAGGCCTCTGCTACATCGTAACCTAAAACCATAACTCTGCGACGAGTTTGGTTTTCTTCATCAGTAAAAAACCGCCCGTGCTCCACATTGATAGCTGAGGTAAATTGGTAGCTTGTTGTTACACCTTGAATTTGTATAGATCGTGCTTCGCGGTCTTCAAATTGCACGTTTCTGGAAGCAAAAGCTTCTACAGAAACAGCAGAAGCCAATTGACTTCTTTGTTCTAAAAGGGAGGCATAGCTCACCTGTATTTCTCGTCTATTTCTGTACTCCCACCACCTGTATTCTTCTCCTCCAAAACCCCATGGCCACTTTTGGATGAACAAAACATTGTCTCCAATCATGCTCATGCTACTTTGGAAAGACCGGTTGATACCATCAATGATGGTAACCATTGAAGTGACCATGACGATACCAATGATGATACCAAACATGGTGAGTGCCGAACGCATTTTATTGGTCCAAATGGCATACAATGCCAGCTTTATCCCTTCGGCAAAACTAAATATAAATCTGGATATTTTATGAAGCATGTTCAGCCGCTACGATAAGCATCCCAAAACGTTTCATTTTTTTAGTGCAGTTTACGCTTCTTTTCCATTTTCTACACAACCACTTCACGTAATCCTGCTTTATTTGCATCATGGCTCGTGATGGTACATCTAAACTAATTATTTCCACTCGAAAATCAGAACCGGAAGACAAGGTACTGTTTGAGAGCTATGGGTTTAGCTTGTTTGATTTACCGATGATTCATATCAAAAAGCTGACTAAGCCTGAGATACTTTCTAATTTAGAAAACACCTCCATCAAACCTGAATCTGTTTTTGTTTTCACCAGTAAAAATGCAGTACTGGCTATTAAAGAGACTGACGAACTTTTGCAGAGGATATCTGCCGGAATAATCTACTCAGTTGGTGAACAAACTACTCAAATTTTGAAAGCGTCAGGTTTTGAAGTCTATCATACAGCAGATGGGAATGCAATATCTCTGGCAAATCAATTAATCGCTGATAAAGTCAGTTCAGTGATTCACTTTTGTGGAAATATGCGAAGAGATGAATTGTCCGCAAAGCTGAGCGAAGTAGATATTTCTTACCAAGACGTGATTGTTTACCACACCGAGCCGGTACGAAAAATTCCAAAAAAATTACCTGATGAAGCAGATTATATTTTCTTCATGAGTCCATCGGCTGTCGAAGCTTTTTTCCGATTGGGCTTACATCATGTTTACGAAGAGAGTATTTATATTGCCATCGGTCAAACAACGCTGAAACCATTATTGCCGCAAAATGTAACTACACTGGTTGCCCGTGAGCCCAGTTTAGAGGCAATGCTAAAACAATGTAGATAAGTAAAATTATTGTATGTCTGATTTTCCTGAATTAAAAAATGATTTATTCCTGCGTGCTCTAAAAGGCGAAACGGTAACTCGTCCACCTGTGTGGATGATGAGGCAAGCCGGCAGATATTTACCCGAGTACATGGAATTACGTAAGAAATACACCTTTTTTGAGCGTGTAGAAACTCCTGAACTTGCGGCTGAAATCACCATTCAACCCATTGATATTGTCGGGCCGGATGCCGCCATTCTTTTTTCTGATATTTTGGTGATTCCACAAGCCATGGATTTTAAAGTAACTATGAATCCAGGCGAAGGTCCGCGCTTACCGAAGCCAATTACAACACCGGAGCAAGCCTTAGCACTAACTGTTCCTGATGTTGAAGACCGATTACACTATATCATCGAAGCCGTCACTTTAACTCGCAAAGAATTAAACGGACGTGTTCCATTAATTGGTTTTGCCGGTGCACCATGGACTATTTTTTGCTATTTGATTGAAGGACGTGGTTCTAAAGATTTCTCATTGGCCAAGCGGTTTTATTATGAGCATCCGGAAGCCGCAAAACATGTACTCTCGGTAATCACTGAAACCACCATCAGATATTTACAGGCTAAAATTAAGGCCGGTTCTCAGGCTATTCAGGTTTTTGATTCCTGGTCTGGATTGTTGAGTCCTGAAGATTTTAATGAAATCGCATTCCCTTATCTGAAAAAAATTTCAGAGTCGATTACTGAAGTGCCTGTGATTTTATTTGCAAAAGGCAGTTGGTATGCTTTAGAAGGTTTAATGCAACGTACTAACGCATCTGCCTTATCGGTGGATTGGACGATATCTCCTGAATATGCCCGACAAGCAACCGGGAATAACATCACTTTGCAAGGAAACTTTGATCCCAGCCGATTACTCACTCCAATCCCGGAACTAAAACGGATGGTCACCAGAATGATTGATCGTTTTGGAAAAGACAAGTATATCGTGAATTTGGGACATGGTATTTTACCTCATATTCCTGTTGCACATGCCAAGGCATTTGTAGAAGCCGTTAAGGAATACGAAAGTAAATAAGCGGATTTCAGAGTATGAGTTTAAAAAATCAATTCACTGACTTTATCACTGAACTACAAAATTCTATTTGTAGTGGACTTGAGGAACTAGAACCTGAAACGAAATTTCGTTCTGATTTCTGGGAACGTGATGGCGGCGGTGGAGGTCATACCAGAGTTGTTTCAGACGGAAAAGTCTGGGAAAAAGGCGGTGTTAATATATCAGAAGTACATGGGGAGTTACCCGAATTAATTCGGCAACGATTTAACGTTGCCCAAGGCTGGTTTCACGCCGCCGGAATATCGTTGGTGATACACCCTCGTAATCCTTTTGTGCCAACGGTACATGCCAATTACAGGTACTTCGAATTGTACGATGAAAAAAACGGAGAGCCTGTTGATGCCTGGTTCGGTGGCGGTGCTGACCTGACGCCCTATTATTTGTTCGATGAAGATGCTCGTCATTTCCATCAGACGCACAAAAATGCTTGTGATAAAATTTCTGAGCAGTTATATCCGAAATACAAACAGGATTGTGATTCCTATTTTTTTAATGCTCACCGTGGTGAAGCCCGTGGTATTGGTGGAATTTTTTATGATTATCACAGAACTGATAAAAATTTTTCCTTGAACGATTGGTTCGATTTAGCACAATCCTGCGGGAATGCTTTTCTCGATGCATACCTTCCCATTGCAAAGAATCGTATGGACACGATCTATCAAGACGCTCACAGATATTGGCAGGAAATACGCCGAGGCCGATACGTAGAGTTTAATTTGATTCATGACCGAGGTACTCTTTTTGGCTTGAAGACCAATGGACGTGTAGAATCAATTTTGATGAGTTTGCCCCCACGGGTTCGCTGGGACTATGATTATAATCCGGAGGATGGCAGCCAGGAAGCCAAGCTTTTGGATGTATTAAAAAATCCTAAAAACTGGTTAGAATAAAGTTCAATTTTCACACTGTAATTTCATTCTTTGTATGAATTATCCTCTTAGCCGTCCAAGAAGAAACCGGAAATCTGCATCTATCAGAAGTATGGTGCAGGAAAACCATTTACGTCCGGAACATCTGATTGCACCACTTTTTATCATTGAAGGAAAAGATAAATCTGAGCCGATTCCTTCAATGCCGGGTTATTACAGGCATACGCTAGACAAAACCGTCACCTATGCGAAGTATTTATATAATCTCGGCATACGTTCAGTATTGTTGTTTGTGAAAGTTCCTGATGCTAAAAAAGATAATGAAGGTACAGAGGCCTTAAACCCTGATGGATTGATGCAACGAGCTATCAAGAGTATCAAAGATGCGGTGCCTGAGTTATGTGTGATGACCGATGTAGCTTTAGACCCCTATTCCAGCTATGGTCATGATGGCGTTGTAGAGGATGGAAAAATTATCAACGATGTATCTGTTCAGATTTTATCAGAAATGGCATTATCTCATGCTTTGGCGGGTGCTGATTTTGTAGCCCCTTCAGATATGATGGACGGGAGAATTGGTGCCATGCGAGAGAAATTGGAAGGAAATGCGTTTCATAATACCGGGATCATGGCCTACAGTGCGAAATATGCGTCCTGCTTTTATGGGCCATTTCGGGATGCCTTAGATTCTGCTCCCGGTTTTGGAGATAAAAAAACGTATCAAATGAATCCGGCAAATTCTATAGAGGCCATCCGCGAAGCCATTTTAGACGAAGCTGAGGGAGCTGACATCCTTATGGTAAAACCGGGAATGCCCTATCTGGATATCATCCAAAGTATAAAACAAAATGTAACTGTTCCTGTTTCAGTGTACCACGTTAGCGGGGAATACGCCATAATTAAAGCTGCTGCCGCTCAAGGCTGGATTAACGAAGAACAAGCAATTATGGAATCATTACTGGCTTTCAGAAGAGCCGGAGCGGATTTAATTGCCACTTATTTTGCTGAGCAAGCAGCAACGCTACTATAAAGTGAGATTCATAACTCATTCATACGAAAAGTTCATATTAACATCCTATTAATTAAGTATCTCAAATTTCAGAAAAATCATGTTTGATCGTAGTAAAGCTCTTTTTGAACGCGCCCAAGAATTTATACCCGGCGGAGTAAACTCACCCGTTCGTGCATTTAAAGCCGTTGGTGGAACTCCTGTTTTTTTTAAAGAAGCCAAAGGTTCCGTTCTCAAAGATGAAGATGGCAATGAATACATCGATTATGTAGCATCCTGGGGTCCTATGATTTTGGGTCATGCCTATCCACCGGTAATTCAAGCTGTGCAGCAAGCTGCTGAAAAATCTACCTCATTCGGAGCACCAACTGAGATTGAGATAAAGCTAGCTGAATTGATTCAAAAAATGGTTCCCGGTCTTGAATCGATCCGTATGGTAAACTCCGGTACAGAAGCTTGTATGAGTGCTATCAGAGTAGCACGAGGCTACACGGGTAAAAATAAGATTGTGAAAATGGAAGGCTGCTACCATGGCCATGCTGATTCGTTTTTGATAAAAGCAGGTTCGGGTGCATTAACCTTTGGGACGCCAAACAGCCCGGGCGTTACTCCGGGAACAGCTCAGGATACCCTGACTACATCTTTCAATGATTTAGAGCACATCACAAAATTATTCGAAGAAAATAAAGATGAAATCGCGGCTGTAATTTTAGAACCGGTTCCCGGAAATATGGGATGTATACCTCCCAACAAAGGTTATCTGGAAGGACTCAGAAAACTCTGTGATGAACACAATGTCGTTTTAATTTTCGATGAAGTAATGTGCGGTTTCAGGATTGCTGCCGGTGGTGCACAAGAACTCTATGGTGTTGAAGCCGACTTGGTTTGCTATGGAAAAATTATTGGCGCAGGTCTGCCAGTTGGAGCATTTGGTGGCAAAAAAGAAGTCATGAGTGTTATTGCTCCGTTGGGTCCAGTTTATCAGGCAGGAACCTTGTCTGGTAATCCATTGGCTATGCATGCGGGGTATACATTATTGTCTGAATTACACAGAAACCCTGAGATCTACGCGGACTTGGATGAAAAATCGGAATCTCTTGAAGAGGGACTACATGGTGTATTTGAATCTTACGATATCACTTACAGCATGAATCGTGTTGGTTCTATGTTGGGAATTTTCTTTACGGACACAAAAGTAACAGACTTTGCTTCCGCCACTACCACAGATGTAGAATTATTTAAGAAATTCTTTCACGGTTTATTAAAGCGAGGCGTATATTTTCCACCTTCAGCATACGAATCATTATTTCTCTCGCATTCACTCACAGAAGAAATGATTGATAAAACTATTATTGCTGCTGACGAAACGCTGGAAGAGATACAGAAGTAGCAGTAAACAAACTAAGTGAAAGAAAAAAAAGGCTCTTTACTAACCGTCTTCCTGGTTGTACTTGTCGATCTTAT
>SKIC01000044.1 GCA_007116685.1 Balneolales bacterium | reverse complement strand
TTCCGGAGACCTTTTATTTTTACAACGAAAAATATTAGCACTCTGTTAGTATGAGTGCTAGTAAAACTAATCTAATAAACCATAAAAGAGGAGTTCAACCTATGGGTATGATCAAGCCTTTAAGCGATCGTGTTGTCGTTCAGCCGGATACTGCTGATGAAAAAACAAGCTCTGGTATCATTATTCCTGATACCGCAAAAGAGAAGCCACAAAAAGGAACTGTAGTTGCAGTTGGTCCTGGTAAAGTAGAAAACGGTGCCAAAATCGACATGACCGTAAAAGAGGGCGATAAAGTTCTCTACGGAAAATATTCTGGAACAGAGCTTTCTCTTGATGGAGAAGACTATCTCATCATGCGCGAAAGCGACATCCTCGGTGTAGTTTAATCACCAATTAACTCGTTTTAAATTTTAACCAAGAACAAAAAAAAGGTATTGACCACTATGTCAAAACTAATCCATTATAACGTAGAAGCTCGCGATGCATTAAAGCGCGGTGTGGATAAACTCGCCAATGCAGTAAAAGTAACTCTCGGTCCTCGCGGACGAAATGTAGTTATCGAGAAATCTTTTGGTGCGCCTACAGTTACCAAAGACGGTGTTACTGTAGCGAAAGAAATTGAACTTGAAGACAAAGTAGAAAACATGGGTGCACAAATGGTGCGTGAAGTTGCTTCCAAAACCAGTGATAATGCTGGTGACGGTACAACTACTGCTACTGTTTTGGCTCAGGCTATCATTGCACGTGGATTGAAAAACGTGACTGCCGGTGCTAACCCAATGGATCTCAAAAGAGGTATCGACAAAGCTGTTGATGCTATTGTTGCTGAGCTCAAAACTTTGAGCCGCGATATCAGCGACAGAAACGAGATTGCTCAGGTAGGTACTATCTCTGCCAACAACGATGAGTTCATCGGTAATCTTATTGCTGATGCCATGGAAAAAGTTGGTAAAGACGGAGTAATCACTGTTGAAGAAGCAAAAGGAACAGACACTCACCTCGAAACTGTAGAAGGTATGCAGTTCGATCGTGGTTACTTGTCTCCATACTTCGTAACCGACTCTGAAAAAATGACAACTGAGTTGGATGATCCTTTCATTTTGATTTTCGACAAGAAAATCTCAAACATGAAAGATCTTCTTCCTGTACTTGAGAAAGTAATTCAAACAGGCAAGCCATTACTTATCATCGCAGAAGATATCGAAGGTGAAGCATTGGCTACTTTGGTAGTAAACAAGCTCCGTGGTACGCTGAAAATCGCTGCTGTTAAAGCTCCTGGCTTTGGCGACAGAAGAAAAGCTATGCTAGAAGATATCGCTATCCTTACCGGTGGTACTGTAATTTCCGAAGAGCGTGGCTACAAACTCGAAAATGCTACCCTTGATTATCTCGGTCAGGCTGCTCGTATTTCTATCGACAAAGACAACACTACTATTGTTGACGGAAAAGGCAAAGAAGATGATATCAAAGCTCGTATCAATCAGATTAAATCTCAAATCGAGAACACAACTTCTGATTACGATCGTGAGAAGCTTCAAGAGCGCCTCGCTAAACTTAGCGGTGGAGTAGCAGTACTGTACATTGGTGCTGCATCTGAAGTTGAAATGAAAGAGAAAAAAGCTCGTGTAGAAGATGCATTGCACGCTACTCGTGCTGCTGTTGAAGAAGGTATCGTACCAGGTGGTGGCGTTGCCTTAATCAGAAGCGCTCATGTAATTGATGGTTTGGAAGCTGAAAACCCAGACGAAAAAGTAGGTTTCGATATCGTGCGTCATGCGCTTGAAGCTCCTATGAGAAGCATTGCAAGCAACGCTGGTGTTGAGGGATCTATCGTTGTCCAGAAAGTAAAAGAGGGCAAAGATGATTTCGGGTACAATGCACGTACCGAAGTATATGAGAACTTGATTAAGTCTGGTGTAATTGATCCAACTAAAGTTACTCGTACTGCGCTTGAGAACGCTGCCTCTGTTGCCGGCTTGATGCTGACCACAGAAGCGGTTGTTTCTGAAAAGCCAAGCGAAAAAGACGATATGCCTGCAGGTGCCCCTGATATGGGTGGCATGGGCGGAATGGGCGGAGGCATGGGCTTCTAAGAAAGTCTGTCTCAGCACATACCAATCTCAAAAAGGCTTCGGACTTATCCGAAGCCTTTTTTTGTGCGTAGTATTTTTTAATCCTACCCGCCGTGGTAGTCTTCTTCCGGCGAAGGAATTAGGCGTCATACTTCCTACAAAGCCCACAATTGGGTAGCTTTTAGAAGCGATACAAGCGATAGGCACTACTTTAGATCAGAGCTGTCCTAATTAAATTTTGAAAAGTCTAATTAGGTGGCGTCAAAGAGTTATACGTCGCTAATGTAGTATTCTTTAGTCTTCGCGACGGCGAAGACACGGTTACGCCAATGGCGCACAGGTCCATAGCCTGGGCATTCATGCTCAGGCGTCAAATTTCCATCATCCAAAACATGAATGTTCTGGATGCGAACTTGTACGCCTTTGGCAAACCTGTTCGCCGTGGCTAATCCATGCATTTAGCAATGCATTTTCCAGATTTATTGAATAATCAACTTTACTTCAGAAATCGATTTGGACAGATATTACTGTAGATTTTATTTAAGGTCAAAGTTTGGAAGACTTTGTGTTTTTTTCGCTGCGTGAGGATCACTGCAGCGGGAATGAGTTAGTGGTTTCAAATGCATGAATCTCAGCCATAGAATTAAAATCATCATTCACACCTATTTCATTTAATTTTAGCATATTACAAGGTTGTAATACTTTAATGCCAAAGATTTTCCAGAGTAGTTGGATTTCGGTGGCAGTCATTAAAATCAGTTTATAGTTTTTTTAAAATGAGCAAAAAAGGCAGAGTACTAGTAGCAATGAGCGGCGGAGTGGATTCTTCCGTTGCGGCGGTTATGCTTCGGGAAGAAGGCTACGAAGTAATCGGGATTACTATGAAAACATGGGATTATTCCAGCAGTGGAGGAAATTCCAATAAAGAAACCGGTTGCTGTACACTCGAATCCATGAATGATGCCCGACAAATCGCTCTGAAATTCGGTTTTAATCACTTTATCGTTGATATCCGTGAAGAGTTTGGCGACTGGGTTATTGATCGCTTCGTTGATGAGTATATGGCTGGTAGAACACCCAATCCCTGTGTTTTGTGTAATACCCATATAAAATGGACAGCCCTCCTTAAAAGAGCCAAAAATCTGGGCTGTGATTTTATTGCTACGGGACATTATGCCAATATCAGAGAAGAATACGAGCGTTTCGTTATTTCGAGAGGTAAAGATCACAACAAAGATCAGTCTTATGCTTTATGGGGTGTGAGTCAGGAAAATCTACGCCATACCATTTTCCCGTTGGGGAAATATCACAAAACAGAAATTCGCCAAATGGCACATGATTTCGGTTTGCTGAATGTAGCCAATAAAAAAGATTCCTATGAAATCTGCTTTGTTCCAGATAACGATTATCGCCGTTTTTTGCGCGACAGAGTTGATGGCTTGGCAGATAAAGTTGAAGGCGGATTATTTGTGGATAAAAACGGAAAAGTAGTCGGAAAGCATAAAGGCTATCCTTTCTATACCATTGGTCAGCGCAGAGGTTTACACCTTGCTATGGGGAAACCCGTTTATGTGACTGCCATCGATCCCGAAACCAATACCATTACCGTGGGTGAAGAAGACGATTTGGTAAACACCAAATGTATAGCCAAAAACGTCAATTTTGGGAAATATGCTTCTATTCCTGAAGACGAAATGCCAGTTACTGGTGCTATTCGATATAATGATAATGGCGCTCCTGGTTTTCTAACGCAAACCGGAGATGATGAACTAAGCATCCGTTTCCCGGAAGGAAGATCGGCTATAACTCCGGGTCAGGCTCTTGTTACTTATGAGGGAGATGATGTAATTGCCGGCGGTTGGATTCATCGCGTTTTAGAACCCGTTCCAGTATAATTGTGTGTTCGGAAAGACTGATATTTTGTATTAGTTTCCGAGATAATTTTCATCTGAATTAATTTTTTTAATGGATAAAAACGTATTCGGCGAACCTTTGATTACATGTAGTACTGCACCTATTACTGGTTTCTACAGGGATGGTTGTTGCAATACAGGAGAGGATGATTTAGGTGTCCATACGGTTTGTGCCGTGATGACAGATGATTTCCTTGAGTTTTCAAAATCAAGAGGAAATGATTTAAGCACGCCCAGACCTGAATTCAATTTTCCCGGCCTTAAAGAAGGCGACCGCTGGTGTTTATGTGCGGGAAGGTGGGTAGAAGCCTACAATTTTGGATGTGCTCCAAAAGTTGTGCTGGAAGCCACCAATGAAAAAACGCTGGAGTTTATTGATATCGATACTCTAATTCAATTTGCAGTTAAAGAAGTCTCTTCTTAGTCAGTTTGAAATACAGATTGTAGCTCACTGAAGAGAACTACAATCTGTATCTAAATAAGAACGCTCAGAAATCTCGAAACCCTGTTTATCTCACAGGTATAAATCTGACCTGGAACCACGCTGTAATAGCATAATTGTCAAAATCGCCAGGGCCGTTGGTGCCACGACGGTAGTTTAATCCAAAACGTGCAATCTCCCGATTGTCATGTTTGATGTATTGTAATAAACCCAGATTAATGGCTTGATTTTCCCGAATGGTAGTACCTGATTGCTCTTCTTCGTATACATCATATCGAACTAAAACATCAAGGTTATCTGTGACTCTATAGCCTAATTCAGCGTACCATCCTTGATAATCAAAGTTTTGGGTATCGTCTCTAACCCCCATAGCGAATTCAGCTTGTTTATAGAGAGCCGGTAAGATTAATCCATCAACTAAAATCCGACCACTGACTGAGCGGCTGTTTATATCATAAGGTGCAGAACCATTCAAAGAGAAATCTCTTTGATGATTTATGGAAGCATGTGCGCCAATAGTTAATCCATCAATAGGGGTGGCATCAACTCTGGCGCCGTATAAACCACTTCCCGGTGTGCGGCTTGAGATATTTGTTCCTGTTTGATTGAATCTGCCCGTGCCATTACCTGCATGCACACCGTACCAGAAAATACCATGTGTTCCGTAAGCCATAATTCCGATATCACGAAAAGCATTATAGCCCATATTTGTAGCCAGGGCACGGGTCATTACCGGACGCTCTACAAGTAATAAGCGTGAGGAAACCAATCTGGCAGTATCATGAGTTTGACCCGCCGGAATAAATTGTCCAACTCTGATATTAAAACTACTGGAGAATCGCGCATCAAAATAGAAATCCAATAAATTATTCGTAGGCCCGGCAAATTCGTACCAGATAGTTGCGCTGTATCTGTCGTTAATTTGCGCAGTTCCTGTCATTCGCGCCCTGCGAACTCTGAATCCATAATTATCTGTAGTATCCACGCTGGTCTCTACATATTCCATCGGTATATACCATGCTTGCATGTAACCGCCCATTCGTAAATCAACCTGAGCCATTGATGTAGAAGCAAGTACAGACATCATAATTGCCAAAACCATCCCGTATGCAAAACTCTGTTTACTCATTTTTCTATAATAATTTGGTGTATAAAAACTTCCGGGAAGTTTACACCGAAATGAGTAAGAATATTATGACGGTGGTCACTTTTTGAGTCAAAAAGCGTAATTTTTATCGAAAATCACGCATAATCAGAGTAGTAGCATGCTGTGCGCTTAGTACACAAAGTGGAATTCCACCGCCCGGATGCGTACTACCACCGGTTAGGTACAATCCATCGATTTCTTTGCTCTTATTTCGCGGTCTGGCAAAAGCCGAAAAACGATCATTAGATGAGGTTCCATAAATACTGCCTTTATTAGATCTGTATTTTTCATAGAAATCATCAGGAGTAATTACATCTTGCTCTACGATATGAGAAGACAAATCAGCAAGACCTCGTTTTTCAAGTAAACTGATGACATGATTTGAATACGTCTCGGTTTTTTCCGCCCAATTCCAATTATCTGATTGATAGGGAGCATTCACCAATACAAACAGATTTGAACCTCCTTTGGGAGCATGCTCTTTGTCTGAATAGGAGGTATTAGCTACGTAAATGGTTGGGTCATAAGGCATTACTCGTTTTTCAAAAATATCATGGAATTCGTTTTCGTAATCGTTGGAGAAAAAGATGTTGTGATGAACCAGTTTCTCGTACGTTTTGGAAATTCCTAATAACAAAACAAAGCCTGAGCATGAGGGTTCTGTTTTAGCTACTTTTTTCTTTTTACTGGGGGAAATATCGTTATCGGAAAGTAGCTTAAGATAAGATTCTGTTGCGTCTGAATTCGATACTACAATATCAGAGGGGTAGACTTCTCCGTTTTTCATCTGGAGACCTGTAGTGCGTTTATTTTCAACCACTATACTTTCAACTTCCTCTCCAAAAACAAAAGTAGCTCCGGAATCTTCGGCTAATTTCCGAAGAGCATTTGCAAGTTCGTACAATCCGCCTTTCACATAATATCCACCTTGATTGAGTTCTACATGAGGAATCACATTCAAGGTAGCAGGAGCTTGATAAGGAGAAGAGCCATTGTAGGTAGTAAATCTCTTGAAAAACTGCCTCAGATAGGGCGATGAGAATTTCGAATCTATGCGTTTACTTACGGTAGTAAGAGCGTCAATTCGAGCCATATCTGTGAGAGGTAATCCCAAAAAATCTCTCCAACTATTTAAGGGATTGAATAGGAAGGCATTTGATGTTCGCTCGTAAATCTTTTCTGCATAGGATAAAAACGGTTTGTAAGCGTGAATATCGCTTGGAGCAATTAAGCGTATTTCGTCGAGCGTTTTTTTGACATCCTGCCAGCAATTAAATTCGGTGCCATCTTGCCAAAAATACCTACAAATTGGTTCTACAGGCTCCATCGTCACATAATCGTTTAAATATTTGCCACAATCTGAAAATAGTTTTTCCAAAACGAATGGCATAGTTAGTAAACTGGGTCCGGTATCAAAACGGAAATCACCCAGAACCTGCTGATTCATTTTGCCACCGGCTTGTGCATTTTTTTCATATACATACACCTGATGATCTTTAGAAGCCAGAAGAGCAGCGGTGGCCATGCCTCCAATTCCCGCACCTATTATGTTTACTCGCATTAGTCTAGTATTATTGATGATTTTGATGGCAAGATAACAGACCCATTTGAGAGATAATTCTCTAACCCAATCAGATTATTTTGCAGTCAATTTAACTACGGTCTCGATATGGTAGGTTTGTGGAAACATATCTACAGGTTGTACTTCTTCGATGTGATATGCTTCTTGCAATTCCGCTAAATCTCTGGACAGCGTACTGCTATTACAACTTACATAGACCAGTTTTTTTACTTTTAAATCGATGATTCTTTTTACTACATCAGGGTGCATACCGGCGCGAGGAGGGTCAGTTATTAAAACGTCCGGTTTCCCATGTCTTTCAAGAAAATCATCCGTGAACACATCCTTCATATCTCCAGCTTCAAAATGGCAATGATTAACCTCGTTTAAGGCGGCGTTTTCTTTGGCCTTTTCAACTGATACCGGATTTATTTCCACGCCGACTACTTTTTCTGCAAAATCGCTCAAAAATAAACTCAGTGAACCTACACCACAGTACAAGTCGCAAACATATTCGCCTTTTTGAACATCTGCATAAGAAGCTGCAATTTCATATAAGCGCTGGGCTTGTTGGGTATTAGTCTGGAAAAATGTATTCGCATTAATTTTAAAGGCAAATTTTCCGATGTATTCAGTAATGTACCCATCACCGTAGAATACTTTTTCAATTCTTCCTTCAGAAGTGGGCGAGGGGGTATCATTCACATTGTTAACTACTGTAGTAATACCGGGAAACTGTTTTAGTAAATCTGCTGTCAATTTCTCCATAATATCATCCTGCTCAGCATTTGTGACGATATTTACCATTAAATCATTGGTATGCACAGCATTTTTTATCATCACATTCCGAAAGAATCCGGACTTATCATGAGGGTTGTAGGGAGGATGACCATTTTCCAAAGCCCATGAACGCACAAAGTCCATTATTTCAAAAGAGACAGGGTCTTGCAGATAACATTCTTTCAAGTTCAGGATTCTGTCAAATCGCCCGGGGATATGCATCCCAACAGCAAAATCTTTGTTTTCTATGGAATCCTGGCTCTGAATTTCTTCATCGGTCAGCCAACGGCGATTCCCAAACGTGTATTCCATTTTATTGCGATAATGGAATGTCTTTTCTGAAGGAATAGCCGTTTTTGGCTCAATTTCTTTGAGTCCGCCAATGCGATGTAAATGGTCTCTGACGTGTCTGGTTTTAAATCGTATTTGTTCCTCGTAGGAAACATGCTGCCAGGTACAACCGCCACACAATTCTGCATGTTGGCATTTGGGTGTGATTCGAGATTCACCGGCTTCTAATACTTCCAGAAGCTGGCCTTCGGCGTATTTTTTCCT
>SKIC01000314.1 GCA_007116685.1 Balneolales bacterium | reverse complement strand
TACATCAGAAGAATGGTAATAAACAAATCTTCCTTGATTTGTACACTAACACATCCCCAATAGTCTCATTTTATTAAGCCCTGCTTTTTTTACTTTAACTCTTTAATTAAACGAAAGCGTATCCATTACAATCAGGTTATCATGAAACAGCTGTTGCTCATCTCTTGTAGTTTTTTCTTTCTCATTGCGGATTCTTTATTGGCGCAAAACCGGGGGTTGATTCCTGAGGATTATTATCATTTTCAGTTTGTTTCTGATCCGCAAATTTCGCCGGATGGTACTCAAATTGCATTCGTTCGTTCCGTGGTGAGTGAAAATCGTAGATCCAGAGAAGGTGCGATTTGGATGACTTCGGTTTCAGGAGATGAGCAACCTCGTCAATTTACCATGGGGACTTCCGATCGTAGTCCGCGGTGGAGGCCGGATGGTGGAGCACTTGCATTTATGTCGGCGAGGGATGGCTCTTCAAAAATCTGGAAAATTCCGGCAAATGGAGGTGAAGCTCAGGTTTTATTTGAGACTGATCACGGAATCGCCGAATTCCATTGGAGTCCGGACGGGAAAAAGCTTTTACTTCGTTTGTCAGTTTCTCAGAATGCCGATGATGAAAATGACGAACCCAAACCGGACATCCGAGTTGTAACAACGTCTCTATATAAAGCCGATGGCGTAGGAATTTTGCCAAAAAGGCGCGCTCATCTTTTTGTATATGATATCGGATCAGAGAAATTACAGCAATTAACCGATGGCGCTGATTGGAATGCGAACAGTCCGCGGTTTTCACCTGACGGCAAAACCGTTTTGTATCAGGCGAATAAATCGGGTGATGAATACGAGGGCGGATTTTCTCAGCAACTGTACACCATTCCTGCCGATAGCGGTGAGGTTGTGCAAATCACAAAAAGCGATGGACGAGTTGGGCAGCCGGCTTGGAGTCCAAATGGAAACGAAATTGCGTTCACTTATACAGAAGGCAGGTACGAACCTACCCAAATCTACGTAATTCGGGCTCAGAGCGGCCAAAAACGATTAGCCAGCGACCAATTAGATCATCATCCAGGAAACCTACAATGGGATAGAGACGGGCGCAGTTTGTATTTTGAATCCAGTTATCGTGGTTCTAATGCTCTGTTTCAAATTCAATTGAGAAATGGGAGAATTCAGGAAGTTCTGCCCGGGCGATTTAGTATTTCTCAGGTTCGCTTTTCTGAAAACGGACGGCAATTAGCGTTCATCAAACAAGACCACAAACGCTTGCCCGAAGTATGGACCTCCACCCGCCGGGCTATGCAGCCAAATCAAAGAACAGAATGTAATACAGCGCTTCTGGATTCCATGAAATTGTCGGATTTGGAAGATTTTTGGTTTACGAATGACAGTGGCAGCGAATCTCATGGATTTCTACTGAAACCAGTTGATTGGCAAGAAGGCGAAACCTATCCCTTGGTCTTGAACATCAAAGGTGGACCCGGTGGAATGTGGGGTTTCCAGTGGTTTCAGGAATTTCAGATGATGGCTGCACAAGGGTACGCTGTGTTTTTTACGAACTACAGAGGAAGCCATGGCTATGGATTTGCGCATCAAGGTGCCGTTTTTCAGGATTATGGTGGCGCTGATTATCGGGATAATATTGTTGGACTGGAATACGTGCTCGAAAATTATGATTGGATTGATCAGGAGCAACTACATATAACCGGTGGTAGCCACGGTGGATTTTTAACCAACTGGATTACAGCCAGGCATCCGGAACTTTTTCGCACAGCCGTTACGCAAAGAAGTGTGAGTAATTGGATTTCAGAAGCCGGCACGCAGTCCTACGTTCCTCAGGCCATGAGAGAAGAATTTGGCGGCACTATTTGGGAAAACTTCGATTTATATTGGGGGCGCTCACCACTTAAATACGCCAATCAGGTTCAAACACCAACATTAATCATTCACAGCGATAGAGATCATATTACCCCAATTGGTCAGGCAGAAGAATGGTTTTATGCTTTAAAAATTAATGACGTGCCCGTAGAGATGGTCGTTTTTCAAGGGGAAAGTCATGGTTTATCCCGAACAGGCACGCCCGTAAATCTGGTGGAGCGATTACATCGTATTATGGATTGGTTTTCCCGGGATTTTGAGTAGCGACGAAATGCTAAGTTCTTGAGACACTAATCTTTTTTCAAAATACCCAAGGCTTTTAACATTTTGGATTGAACATTTTTGCGTAATTGTGATGTTGCGTTGAAATATCTATATAAACCAAATCCAACACTTTTGAAACCAGCCGTTAAAATCACTCTTATTGGGGTTATTGTTCTCGTAATTGGAATTGCTTTCATTTGGCCTCGTTTATCATCTGATTCCGACCAATCCTCAACTCAACAGACGCGAGTCAATAGTGGAACTATTACGGTAGATGTTTTTCTAACTGAAGCAGAGAGTTTCTCCAATATTGTAAGAACTACAGGGAATGTTCGTTCTGATGAAGAAATCTACCTGCAAATGGAGTCATCCGGTCGTATCGTTCAAATTGGATTTGATGAAGGTGCCTACGTGAGTGAAGGTACGCTCCTGGCAAAAATCAATTCAGATGAATTACAGGCGCAGAAGCGAAGAGTGGAGGCGCAAATTAACCTTGCCAAAATCAGAGAAGAACGCCAGAAAAATTTGTTAGAGCGTCAGGCTATTTCTCAGGAAGATTACGATATCGCACTTAACGAGCTCATCACATTAGAAGCTGAACTCGATAATATTATTGCACAATTGGATCGCAGAGAACTCAGAGCACCATTTTCAGGCCGAATCGGATTACGCAATGTTAGCCCGGGTGCAATGGTGAACAGCAACGATGTAATTGCCAGTTTACAGAAATTAGATCAGGTGAAAATTGAGTTTACCGTTCCAGAGCGTCATCGTCAGAGTATAGACATTGGCAGCGAAGTTGTTTTCCGAATCCAGGGAAGTGATGAACGATATAATGCAAAAGTTTACGCCTTGGAGCCACGAATTGATCAGGGAACCAGAACGGTCAGATTGCGTGCCAGAGCGGAGAATCCCAATCAACGAATTTTACCCGGTGCTTTTGCAAACGTAGATATTGCATTGAGAGAAATCCCCGATGCCATATTGATTCCATCCGAATCACTCGTGCCGGAAATGACCGGATTCAAAGTGTATGTGTACGAAGATGGCAAAGTGAGTTCTCGCGAAGTACAAATCGGCACTCGTACCGATCGTAGAGTTTTAATCACCGAGGGCTTATCAAGTGGCGATACCGTACTCACAACCGGATTGCTGCAAGTTCGGGATGGGATGGAAGTGAAGATTGGTGAGACCAAAAGGAGCGGTGATCTATGAGTTTATCCTCCTTAAGTGTTCGCAGACCGGTATTAGCCATGGTAATGTCTATTATCATTATTCTGTTTGGGGTAATTGGTTACAACTATTTAGGTGTTCGTGAGTATCCATCTGTTGATCCTCCTGTAATCACCGTTCAAACCAACTATACAGGTGCAAATGCCAGCGTAATTGAAGCGCAAATCACCGAGCCTCTGGAAGAACAGCTCAACGGTATTGCCGGTATTGTAAATATGACTTCCGTAAGTAGCGATGGGCGTAGCAATATTACCATAGAATTTGATCTCAGTATCGATATTGATGCCGCCGCAAATGATGTCCGAGACCGGGTTTCCCGCGCTGCACGTAGTTTGCCTCCGGACGTGGATAATCCCATTATCACCAAAGCCGATGCGGATGCGCAGCCCATCGTATTTTTAAATGTGACCAGCCAAGCCCGAGATATTTTAGAAATTACTGATATCGCCGAGCGCATTTTTAAAGAACGGTTGCAAACGATTCCCGGAGTGAGTGAAGTACGAATTTGGGGCGCTAAGCAATATTCCATGCGTTTATGGATGGATCCTGATTTGATGGTGGCTCACGGAGTTACAACCGTGGATATTCTAAATGCTCTGGATCGTGAAAACATAGAATTGCCCTCCGGTAGAATTGAAGGATTTACCAAAGAACTCACGGTTCGTACGCTCAGCCGAATGGAAACGGCCGAAGAATTCAACAGGCTGATTGTTCGAAATGAAAACGGCGCCGTGGTGCGATTTGAGGATATCGGTAGGGCAGAACTGGGTCCGTTGAATATGCGAACGGTGCTCAAGCGAAACGGGACTCCCATGGTTGGTGTGGTTCTGATTCCACAACCGGGAGCGAACAATATTGCCATCACCGACGAATTTTATAAACGCGCTGATGAAATTCTGGCGGATTTACCCGAAGATATCACCACGGGAATTGGTTTTGATACCACCGAATTTATTCGGGATTCCATAGCGGAAGTGCAGCAGACCATTTTCATTGCTTTCGGCTTGGTAGTACTGGTGATTTTCTTCTTCCTGCGGGATTGGCGTACCACTTTGATTCCTGTGATTGTGATTCCGATTGCGCTCATTGGCGCATTTTTCATCATGTTTATTGCGGGCTTCTCCATCAACGTACTCACTTTACTTGGAATCGTTCTGGCGATTGGATTGGTGGTGGATGATTCCATCGTGGTTTTGGAAAACATTTATGCCAAAATCGAACAGGGCATGAGTCCGATAGAATCGGCCTTGCGTGGCTCGGCAGAGATTTTCTTTGCGATTATTTCTACTACAACGGCACTTATTGCGGTCTTTTTACCTGTGATTTTCCTGGAAGGATTAACCGGTCGCCTTTTCCGTGAATTTGGTGTGGTGCTTGCCGGAGCGGTGATTATTTCATCCTTTGTGGCACTGACTTTATCCCCCATGTTGTGTTCTAAAATTCTGAAAAAGCGTGAATCACAAAATTGGTTGCATCGTCAGACCGAGCCATTTTTCTTTTGGCTGAATGAAACGTATCGAAGTTCCCTCAACTGGTTTATGCGTTTCCGTTGGCTTGCCTTTGTGGTGATTTTTGGCGCTGCAGGTATGATTTTTTACTTTGCTAACACACTGCAATCAGAATTAGCGCCTCTAGAAGACAGAAGCAGGGTACTCGTGAACGCATCCGGTCCTGAAGGAGCAACGTTCGAATTTATGGACCATTTTGTGGATCGTGTTATCAGGAACTTACAGGATGATTTTCCCGAAGTGGATGCGCTCATTTCGGTAACTTCTCCGGGATTTGGTGCCGCACCTTCTGTAAATCGCGCCTTTTTTAATGTGATTTTAAATGATCCCTCTGAGCGGGAAAGGTCTCAGCAAGAAATTGCTGATGACATATCTGATATGATGAGCAATCATACAGCCGCACGGGCATTTGTATCGCAACAACAAACCATAGGAGGTAGGCGAGGCGGCTTACCGGTACAATATGTGATTCAGGCTCCTTCTTTTGATGCGCTTGAAGAAATTTTGCCTGTATTTATGGAAGAAGCCGGGAATCATCCTGCTTTTTCAGTGGTGGATGTGAATCTGAAGTTCAACAAACCGGAAATTGAAGTTCAATTGGATAGAGAACGCGCCAGAGCATTGGGCGTCTCTGCCAGAGATATCGCCAGAACTGTTCAATTAGCATTGAGTGGTCAGCGCTTTGGATATTTTATCATGGAAGGTAAGCAGTACGAAGTTGTAGGTCAGTTAGACCGTCAATTCCGTGATGAGCCTTTGGATTTGCAGTCATTATTCGTGAGAAATGAACGTGGCGAGTTAATCCAAATGGATAATCTTGTAACTTTAGTTGAGAGAAGCAATCCACCGCAATTATTTAGATTTAATCGCTACGTTTCCGCAACAGTCTCTGCCGGACTCGCCCGCGGCCAGACCTTGGGTGATGGAATTGACGCTATGGATGAGGTAGCCGCTAAAGTTCTGGATGATAGATTCAGTACGGCTCTCACCGGTGCCTCCCGAGACTTTGCTGAAAGTGCTTCGAGTTTATTATTCGCTTTCGTTTTAGCCTTAGTGCTTATCTATCTGATTTTAAGTGCGCAATTCGAGAGCTTCCGAGATCCACTCATAATCATGTTTACCGTTCCGCTTGCTGTGGCAGGAGCTTTTTTAACCTTATATATGTTCGGGCAAACGCTGAATATTTTTAGTCAGATTGGGATAATCATGCTGATTGGTTTGGTCACTAAAAACGCCATTTTAATTGTAGAATTTGCCAATCAAAGAAAAGCCGCCGGATTGGAAATCAAAGAAGCCATCACCGATGCCGCCGCTGTTCGGTTTCGTCCTATTTTAATGACATCCATATCAACCGTTCTTGGAGTGTTACCAATAGCTTTGGCGGTAGGTGCAGGCTCTGAAAGCCGGGTTTCCATGGGTATGGCCATTATTGGCGGATTGATTTTTGCAAGCATCTTGACGCTCTATGTTATCCCTGCTATCTATTCGTATCTGTCCTCATCTCGAGCAGGAGTGAGCAATCTGGAATCTGCGATGGTTGACGAAGAATTAATCCGCAAAATCGAAAAAGAACAAGGCGTAGCGGTTGAGACCGCTTAAAAAAAACGGAAACCCACCTCGGGCTGTCGCAATCTATTTCATATTCTAAAAATAGAGATGAAAGCGAGAATCTTAACTCAAGCTAGGTTGTAATAGGAAAACGCGGCTGTCCGAATCGGTTATTAGAGTAATAAAGTCTCCTACTCTCCCTTCTGTTTTGAAAATCTAATCAATGCTCGTATACTCAAATGCAATAAAGTTGCATTTGAGTATACGATGGTTTATTTTAGTTGTGCCTAAAAATTTGTTTAGTTAAATTTTAATAGATAATAATTAAACCCAATAAAACCCTAAAATTTTCAGATATGAGAAATATTTATACGTTTTTAACTTTCATATTTCTGCTTGTATTCTCCTTCGAAACTTTTGCAAACGAGCAAATTGAAGGGATAATAATAGATGAAAAAACGAATGAACCACTTTCATGGGTGACGGTAATCGTAGAAGAAACTCAAGACGGTACGTTTTCTGACATAGCCGGTAATTTTGTCTTGCCTAAATTAGATGATGGAAGTTATACGATTTTATTCTCAATGATTGGATATGAGTCCAAGCAAATTTCTATCAGCATACCATTGGCAGATAGCGAAATATTGGAAATTTCATTGTCTCCTGCGGTTACTGCACTGGATGAAATCAGAGTAGTTTCGTCTATTTTGCATTCCCAAAGAAATTACCAACCGCAAACGTCATTTAATCGCCAAGAATTAGAGCGGCGCTCCGATGTATCCGTAGCACAAATGCTGGATGGCGAACCCGGAATTGCCATGCGTTCTTTTGGAGCTGCACCGGCAAGGCCGGTCATCAGAGGCTTTGATGGCGAACGTCTGTTAGTTTTAGAAAATGGTGAGCGAATGGGGGATATTTCTGAATCAGCTGCTGATCACGCCATTGCTCTCGACCCAAATGCCACCGAAGCAATTGAAGTTATCAGAGGTCCGGCTGGTTTATTGTTTGGTAATAATGCGATTGGCGGGGTAGTGAATCTGGTTACAAATGATCTTCCTACCCGGGTTTCTCCCGGCACTTCCGGAAATGTATCTTTTCAAGCGGCGAGTGTTAATGATTTACTTCAGGGCTATGCACGTATTACACATGGTTGGGAAAATCAAGCAATTACTGGACGTTTTTCTTACAGAGAAGCCGGTAATATCAGAACTCCGGAAGGACGGCTAGCAGATACCGCTTCAGAAGCTTTTGAAGGCACCTTAGGATGGGGTTTTCAAAACGACAGAATGCAAGCCGGATTTGCGATCATGGGTAAATATCATGCTTTTGAAATTCCTGAAGCTTTAGATGACCCAGATGAAACTATAGAAATACGCTACAATCGGCAAGGAATTCAAGGTCACACGTATCACAATACGAATGGCTTTTTCCAGCAGATAACTACAAGATTACATGCTGCACGATATTTTCAACAGGAAATTGAAATTGAGATCGAAGATGATGGGAGTGTAGACGAAGATGTGGAGTTGGAATTTGATATGTTATCTCTATCTACTACGATATCAGGAGTTCATGGCGCAACCATTTTCTCAGAAACAGGGACAGTTGGTTTAAACATTCATACCCGTCGTATGGCTGTGGGTGGCGATGAAGCTTTTACCCCTGGTGATTTCTTTATTAATCCAGCTTTATTCACATTACAGGAAGTATCCGTTGGGCAAAGTTCCAATGTACAATTTGGAGCCCGATTAGATTACCGCTATATAGAAACTCGCCAAAATGACCTCTTTCCCGATATCAACGAGACCAAGAGTGATCTAAACATAGCCGCTTCTATTGGTTTTTCAAGTATGTTGACAGATAAAATTTCGACTGGTATTCAGTTCGCAAGAACGCATAGATATCCCACTGTGACCGAATTATATGCATTTGGACCACACATTGGAGCAGGGGTATATGAGATTGGTGACCCAAATCTCAAAACCGAAATTTCTTATGGAGCAGATGCCTTTTTAAGAGGTGAGAATGGTCGATTGGATTGGGAAATAGCAGGTTTTTATACCTTGATTGATAACTTTATCGCATTTCAGCCTTTGGGTACCATTGATCAAAACTCCGGTTTTCCTGTTTTTCAATACATAGGGGATGATGCCGAAGTTTTTGGTGGAGAATTTTCTGTTAGGGCTTTAGTAACAAATCAATTAACAGCTGAAGTTGGTATAGATTATGTTCATGGAACCCGATTGAATGATGACAGAGATCCTCTTCCATTTATGCCTCCATTTCGTTCTCGTATTGCAATGAATTACGATTACGGACAAGGATTTGTATCCGGGAATGTAAGATTCGTTACTGCTCAAAATAGAGTTGCGCCTGAAGAAGATGAAACAGGCGGATATGTTCTTGCTGGCCTTCAAGCAGGATATCGTTTAGGACATAATGATGTTCATCGCATTATTCTGAGAGTTGATAATCTTTTTGACACCAAATACAGAGATCATTTATCACGCATCGAAGATCGAAACTTTCCCATGCCTGGTAGAAATATTTCATTGATGTATAGTTGGATCTTTTGATAGTGATAGTTCTACACTATTGCGGCAGCCCGGGGTGATACATGGATAGTTATTTATAAGCAGCATTTTGCTTATAATGAGCCAGAATTCGTAAAATCAAAACTTCCTAACACTCCTTGTACTATGCGGTCAATTTTTATTCTCTGCTTCTTATCGCTTCTATTGCAACCCATTTTTGAAACAGCTAACGCATCTGATGAAATAAAAGTAGGTGTTAGGGTTGCACCGCCTTTTGTAATGGAAGCTGAAGATGGCACTTTAGGCGGCTTAAGTATCTATTTGTGGGAGCATATCAGCAACGAACTAAATCTGAAATCTGAGTATGAAAAACGAGACATACAGGGTTTGATAGATGGTGTGGCTGATGGGTCTTTGGATGTTGCATCTGCTGCTTTAACCATCACTTCAGACAGAGAAGAAATTGTAGATTTTACACATCCATTTTTCGTGACCGGTTTGGGAATAGCCGTTCCGTATCAGGCACAAGGATTATGGAATGCTGTTAAAGCTTTATTCACGTTGGAGTTTTGGTGGGTTGTTTTTTTGCTGTTAGCTTTACTCCTGTTTTGGGGAGCCTTAGTTTGGTATTTCGAGCGCAAAGCAAATCCGGAAGAATTTGGTGGCAGTACTTCTGAAGGAATAGGTGCCGGTTTTTGGTGGGCTGCCGTAACTATGACTACCGTTGGGTATGGTGATAAAGCTCCAAAATCCTTTGCCGGACGTCTAGTTGGTTTTGTGTGGATGTTTGCCGCTATTATTTTGATTTCGTTTTTCACTGCTACCATTACTTCCAGTCTCACAGTCACTCAGTTGGATACTCGCGTAACGGGTCCGCAGGATTTGCCTTTTGTTCGCGTTGGTGTATTAGCGCAATCTGCTACGGCAGATATCATGGACGAACAGAGAGTGAGAGCCACATCTTTCGAAAGTGTAGAAAAAGGCCTGGAGGCCGTTGCAAACGGAGAAATTGATGCTTTTGTCCATGATGCGCCAATCATCCGTTATCATACCAACAGAACATTTTCAAATGATGTACGCGTATTGCCGAATACATTTAATGATCAGTTTTACGGTATAGCGCTTCAAAGTGGGAGTTCGCTACGAAACGATATAAATCTCATTTTACTTGAGTATATAAGTAGTAACGAATGGCAGGAAATGGTAGATCGGTATTTGGGTAACTAACAACTGCGACTCATTTTTCTTCGAAAAATTAAATCATCAATATGAGTAAAACACCAGCTCAGAAATCGATAAGATATTCTCTGAAGGAAGGCTTTTTGTGGATATTTCTATTCGTAGCACTTCAATGCCTGATGTTTCTATTCACGATACTTGATCCTCCTGAAGAATATCGTGGTTGGCTATTTGAATTCGGTGTGCTTTTGGGTTTTCTGAGTATGGGATTTTTTATCTCGCAGTTTATCACCACCGGCAGGTTTTCCAAAGTAGCATCAAATTATGGCTCGGATATATTACTCCATTTCCA
Organism: Balneolales bacterium; assembly: GCA_007116685.1. Lineage (GTDB taxonomy): Bacteria > Bacteroidota > Rhodothermia > Balneolales > Natronogracilivirgulaceae > SKIC01. The sequence goes on along the minus strand of SKIC01000314.1, from coordinate 15,770 downwards.
CAAATATACCGGAGTAGCCGCCGCTTTGTTTTTTATAGCTCATCCTATTGTGATAATCTCCGCTGATTTCACATTTATCAAATACTTTAATCCATTTGATGATTTTTTCAGAGCAGTTGCCCTCATTTCAGCTACGATATTTGTCATTTCAATTATATTTACAAGCATTTTTGGCTTACCGAAATGGCTTAATTACGAATACTGGCGGCTGACACACACTTTCCTGGCTGCCGGAATTGTTTTCATTGGGATGGTTCATGGCCTACAAGTCGGGCATTATTTGAATGCCATCTGGAAACAAGCTATATGGATTGGCTTAGCTCTTTTGGCACTATATTCCATTTTTTACGTCAGGATTCTACGACCTTGGCAAATGAAAAAGCATCCCTATGAAATTGATGAGGTTATCGAAGAACGGGGCAATGCTTACACCTTGAAACTTAAGCCTGTTGGACATCAAGGATTACCTTTTAAAGCGGGGCAATTTGCTTGGATTACTGTGGGTGATTCTCCTTATTCCTTACAACAAAACCCTTTTTCAATCGCCTCTGGAGAGCAATCCCAATATTTGAAATTTACGGCACAGGTAGTGGGAGATTTCACCAGGAAGTGGAAGTCTTTCAAAAAAGGAACACCGGTTTGGGTGGATATGCCCTACGGTTCTTTTACGATAACCGATGCACAAAAAGGTTTGTACTTTCTAGCAGCAGGATCAGGAATTGTGCCGGTTATGAGTATCCTGAGAACTATGAGAGCTAATGAAGATGGACGCAAAATCACCTTGCTTTATGGCAGTCCGAGTCTTTCTGAAGCTTTATTTTATGACGAACTTGAATCACTAAAAGAATTTCTGAATTTGAAAGTGATTCACATCCTTGAAAATCCACCTTATGATTGGGACCAGGAGCAAGGTTTTTTGACGAAATCACTAATTGAAAAGCATTTGCCCAATGATACTTTTCGATATTCCTATTATTGCTGCGGACCAAAGCCGTTTTTAGATAAATCTGAGCTCTGGCTGAGAGAAATGGGAGTAGATTGGAGAAGAATTATTCCTGAGCGCTTCACCATCATCTAAACAACAAACTATGTTACATCGCAGAGTTTTATACAGTGTTATTACTTTAAGTTTATTCTTTTTGATTCTTGCCGCACTTATTGTTTAGGATTTATCAGCGATTTTCACGGTGCTGAATTTCGTTACTATTTATACCTATATTTGAGCGTTAAAAAATCCAAACCATTACTATGATACCGATACTTGATTTAAGTGATGAAATTAAAAAGCTAAGGCCTGAACTTGATGCAGCTATTGCCAAAGTTTTAGATCATGGCAGATTTATCATGGGTCCGGAGGTCAAAGAAATTGAAGAAACTATTGCGAAAGCATTTCAGGTAAAGCACGCCATAGGTGTGAATTCCGGAACCGATGCTTTAGTAATTGCATTAAGAGCAGCCGGTACACAAGAAGGGGATGAAGTAATTACAACCCCTTTTACCTTTTTTGCCACTGCTGAGAGTATTAGTATATGTGGCGCTATGCCGGTTTTTGCGGACATCCTACCGGACGGATACAATATTGACCCTGAGTCAATTAGAAAGAATATTACGCCTAAAACCAAAGCGATAATGCCGGTACACTTATATGGTGAATCTTGCATGATGGGCAAGATTATGGACATCGCAAATGAGTACAATCTTAAAGTAATAGAGGATTGTGCACAGTCTTTTGGCGCAAGGTATTTCGGAGATTGCCGCTCTTGTGATGGAAATTGTTCGCAGGAAAAATTGCAAGGTTCATTTACAGGAACAATTGGGGATGCCGGAGCATATTCCTTTTTCCCATCTAAGAATTTAGGCGCTTTTGGTGATGGAGGGATGATTGTCACAAACGATGATGAAATTGCGGCTGAAGCCAGAATGCTACGAGTCCATGGCGCAAAGAAAAAATATCATAATGAAGTGTTAGGATATAATTCCAGACTAGATACGATACAGGCTGCAATCTTGTCAGTTAAGTTTCCTCACCTTGAAAAAGCAAATCAAGGCCGCTTTGAAGTCGCTCAACGATATAATGAAGCATTTGCTGAGTTAAAAAACGAGATATTGACGCCCCGGCTTACGAAGGGTCACGTTTTTCATCAATACACGGTTCGCATTTTGAATAAAGACCGTAATGAAGTTCAGCAATTGTTAAAAGAAAAGGAGATTGGAACAATGATTTATTACCCAATTCCTTGTCATAAACTTCCAGTATATGATAGTATACAAGCAGAAGTTCCAAAAACAGATATGGCGACAAAACAAGTGATTTCATTGCCAATATGGCCAAATATGCCAATAGAAAAACAAAACAAAGTAATAGACGCTGTTAAAGAAATTTTAGGATAACCATGTCAAATCTAACAAAAGATTCAAGAATTTATATAGCTGGTCATCGTGGGATGGTAGGTTCTGCAATTGTGCGGAAATTGAAGAAAGAAGGATACACCAATCTTATTACAGCTACCAGTTCTGAACTCGATCTGAGAAATCAGGCAGATACAGAAGATTTCGTGAAAACAAATCGCCCTGATGCTGTAATTATTGCTGCTGCCAGAGTTGGGGGAATATTGGCCAATAACTCCTATCCATGGCAATTTTTGTACGATAATCTCATGATTGAGGCAAATCTTATCAAAGCAGCTCATGAATGCGATGTCAACAATCTGGTATTTTTGGGTAGCTCGTGTATTTATCCTAAAGAAGCCCTGCAACCTTTGAAGGAATCGTACTTGCTAACCGGACCATTGGAAAGAACCAATGAGTGGTATGCCATTGCCAAAATATCTGGTATAAAAATGTGTCAGGCCTTGAATAAACAATACGGCCGGTCATATATGTCACTAATGCCAACAAATTTGTACGGCCCGGAAGACAACTTCGATTTAAAAACCTCCCATGTACTCCCGGCGATGATTAGAAAATTTCATGAGGCTACTGAGAATGGCAATCAAACCGTAAATGTATGGGGTAGCGGTAAGCCTATGCGTGAATTTCTACATGTCGATGATTTGGCAGAAGCAACTGTTTTCTTCCTTGAAAATGAGATCGATTCTGAAAATGATTTAATCAATATTGGTACCGGAAAAGACATTACGATCAAGCAATTAGCGGAACTTATTCAGAGAATTACAGGACACGAAGGCGAAATAAATTGGGATAGTTCCAAGCCAGACGGAACCATGAGAAAACTTATGGACGTCAATGTTGCTTCGGAATTAGGATGGACTGCAAAAATTAAACTCGAAGATGGTATTCGGGAAACCTATCGATGGTTTCTGGAAAATGTGGAATCTATCAAAGAGGTGAAAATGGCAGACTAACTGGTTTAGTTACTCTTCTCAACATTTATATTTTACGATTACATAGAACCGGCGTATAACTTTTTGAAAATGGCAAATAATAAAACAGCTCTAATCACTGGAATCACGGGGCAAGATGGCGCTTATCTTGCAGAATTACTTTTGGAAAAGGGCTACATAGTTCATGGTATTAAGAGACGAGCATCTCTGTTTAATACAGATCGTATCGATCATCTCTATCAGGATCCTCATGAGAAAAACCAGTGTTTTGTGCTGCATTATGGCGATATGACCGATTCCATGAATCTCACCCGCATTATTCAGGAAACGCAGCCTGATGAGATTTATAACCTCGCTGCTATGAGTCATGTGAAGGTCAGCTTTGATACGCCGGAGTACACAGCCAATGCAGATGGTTTAGGTGCTTTGCGAATATTAGAGGCGGTTCGTTTGTTAGGTCTTGAAAAAAAGACCAAAGTGTATCAGGCCTCCACTTCTGAATTGTATGGATTGGTGCAGGAAATGCCCCAATCCGAAAAAACGCCATTTTATCCCAGATCGCCCTATGCTGTAGCAAAGATGTATGCGTATTGGATTACGGTAAACTACCGTGAGGCCTACGATATGTTTGCCTGCAATGGCATTCTTTTTAATCACGAATCCCCGCTTAGAGGCGAAACTTTTGTGACACGGAAAATCACCAGGGCTGCCGCAAAAATTTCGTTAGGCTTGCAAGACATACTCTATATTGGCAATATGGATGCCAAACGAGATTGGGGACATGCCAAAGACTATGTGGAAGCCATGTGGCGAATTTTACAACATGATACTCCTGAAGATTTTGTGATTGCGACAGGAGTCACAACCAAAGTGAGAGATTTTATAAAAATGGCTTTTGCTGAAGTTGGCTACACCTTACGATTTGAGGGAACAGGAGTTGATGAAGTAGGCGTTTTAGATTCCGTAGATTTAGATAAAATTCCTCAGGGTGCAAAACCCAAAAATTCGGGTGAAGTACTTGTTAAGGTTGACCCCAGATATTTCAGGCCTACTGAGGTTGATATACTTATTGGCGATGCCACAAAAGCCAGAGAAAAATTGGGCTGGAAACCAAAGTATAATCTATCTGAATTGGTCAAAGATATGATGGAATCAGATGTCCGTTTATTCCGTAGAGATAAAGAACTCATGAAAGCCGGGCATAAGATTTTGAACCAGAATGAGTAAGTGTCAGGGTGCTAAAAGTATACCATGCACTTATTCAAGTTTCAGCTCGGTCACTATATGATTTAGTAATCAATATTACTGAATTTTCAGCTTAACACTTTTACCAATGCCTCTCAACCCAATCATCTTCCGGGGCAATTATTATGAAATCATAATTCAATATGGTTTGTAATTCAAATCGGTTTCCGGAAAGTGTTTGATTACCAAGTTGCTCGCGAAGTGGTCGCAAATCTATAAGTGCCCATTTTTCTTTCTCCCCAACACTTACAAAATTTGCAGAGGCCTCCCAACCTCTTTGACCTTTTACGTCCTTGCCTTCAAAAAAACGATTCAGATAGGAAATATGCACTGATGATTCGTTACGAGACTCCGCAATTTGTGCCACATGATTTCCAATATCATACAGGTTTAGCGGACTCCGATTTCGTCCCATGTGAAAGGAGCCCATTTTCAGGAACATTTTGGGCTCCGGGTTTACTTTCAAGGCCGCTTCAAAATTACGATTGAAGTTTTCCTTAAAATAGGAAATACGAATGGGTTCGCTGGCTTGGCCTTTCTCAGCCATGCAGTAGATTTCAAGTGTCTTATGAAATGCATCTACAATCTCTTGAATATCAGCGTTCTCTGTTTGCGCAAAACTTTCCAGGTAGGCCAGCAAATCAGCATTATTTTTAAGCCTGCAAGTACGATGAAGGCTAATATTAAATAACTCTCTGAATTGGTTTCGTCTATCCAACCAGAACAATTTCCGCATAAGTTTTCTGTGAAGCTTTTGCTGATTCGGGCTTAGCGATTTACCGCTTAGTCTGGCAAGCTCATCAATCAAATAAGCGTAAGAAAAGTAGAATTCCTGGTCTAATCCCCAAAGCTCAAAGCCTAAGGAATCAGCAGTAGCCAGAAAACGCAAATCGGTTTCGCCCTTAAAAAAGGGGATGGGGATGATATCATACAAGTTAGATGAATACGCTGCATAAAACGCAGAAACCTCATGTTTCCCTTCACCGATGAGCTGTTGCAGTTTTCGAGCCGAATAGGGACCGGTTTCTACAGCAAAATTATTGAACCCTTGAGGTTCTAAGGTGTGCAATAAGGCATCAGTAAGTTCCCCGAGTCTTATGCGGTTGTGTAACTCTCCAAGTGCTATAAAATGAGCCTGCTGTAAAGCATGGACCAGAGAATCAGCGCCAATGAAAGCTCCATCCTGAATATCAAAATAGATCGTATGTTGCGCTATCAAATCCTCATTTACAAGGACCGAATTTTCTTCAGAGTCGGGGATAATTAATTGAAGAGCAAAGAGGATTAATAGCAGAAGATTCATTTAGCATATTAGGTATAAGAAAGATTGAAAACACAGCGCTAATACTGAATATGTTGATCGATAGTTACAAAGATTTCAAAACTTTGCTGGGCCAATTAAAGTAATTTCTCATTTTTGATGCTAGTCCACTTTTTCCTGTTGCTGTTTCAATGTGAAAAGTGACTTTTAAGTGCTTGATGTAGGGCATACGCCGCAGCGCATGCCCTACATCAATTTGCCAGACTAAAAGTATTAAAACACGAAAATAAACTCATTCTCCCCATCTGATAGAGAAAAGGTATCAAACTCTATGATACCAAGGTCTGCGTCAAAGGAGAAAGATACTGCCTCTCCGTTAATTGTTGCGGACTGGGGTGCGGATGAGATGTTTTTGGCATGAACGGTGATACTTGAAAATCCTGCATCTTCAAATTGGTCTCCAGGCTTAGTTTCCAAAGTAAAGCTTACTTGATTATTTGTGCTGCCGTTTGCCGAAGTAGCTATGGATATATTCAACTTCTCATACAATCCTTTTTCGTAGGCGTCTGAGGTAAGTCCGTCATCATGATATACCATGGTGCTAAAGTACTCAGCCTCTTCATCAAAAAAGTATCTCAGAGTGAGGTGCTCTACGTTATAATCCGCCATCGATTGTGCTAAATCTGCCATAGGCACTGCGGCACCGCCTCTGACAAATGTTGGTATGCGGTCTTCCTGAGTTCTTACCCAGTGTTGTTTGCCACCTTCGTATTTTTTACCGGTATAAAAATCGTACCAGTTGGCAGTTGCAGGCATGTGCGCCTCAACCTCGCGTACACCCTGACGCAAAACGGGTGTTACAAGAATATCATCCCCAAAAAGATAGGTTTCTGAAACACGATGAATTTCAAAGTTATCAGGTTCTTCGAAAAATAGGGGACGCATGAACGGCAGGCCGTTTTGGGAATTCTGAAAAGCGGCCGTATAGATATAAGGCATCAACTTATAGCGAAGTTCAATGGCTTTTCGGGTTAAATCCCTGACTTCCTCACCCCAGAAAACGGGCTCTGAAGGCACAAAATCCTGCGCATGCGGACGATAAACCGGCTGGAAAACTCCGTACTGCATCCATCGAACATAGAGTTCTTCGTCTTTCAAATCTCCGGCAAAACCACCGAGGTCGGAGTGCATATAGGCGAGGCCTTGTAGCCCCATTTGAAGCGAGATTTCAGGCTGTGGCAACAGACCTCCCCAGCTTCGGTTTACGTCACCGGTCCATGGAATCATACCGTAGCGTTGCGTGCCAGAATATCCGGCGCGCATCAGATTGAAAGCTCTCCGTTCGGGGAAATCATTCTGGAAACCTTCGAAAACCATTTTGGCCCAGTTGTGACCGTAGATATTGTGGACTTCCCGGGCTTTTAAATTGCCGTAATGACGTACCCAATCTGGATGAGCTTCCGGCTCGCCCAGGTCTCCCCACCAACCGTGGATGCCATAGGTTTCCATTAAATCTCTGTAAATCCCCCAGAACCATTCTCTGGCTTCGGGCTTCAGCATATTAATTATGCCGGTTTCGCCAAAATAAAACTCAAAGAGGGCTACCTGTCCCAAAGTGTCCAGAGCCAGGATATTTTTCTCATTGGCTTCATCCCATCGGCCGGAAGTGTTCAGGATGAAAGGTTCTGTAATAAGCACCGTTTTGGTGTTTTTATTTTCCAGCTGTTCAACCATAGCAGCAGGGTCGGGGAAGGTTTCCTCGTCAAATCTCAGGTTACCCATGGTTCCTTTTATTTCCTGACCGAACCAATAAAGATCTATAATTACAGCATCTACAGGGATTTCCATTTCACGATATTTTGCTATGGTTTCGATTACCTCATCCTGAGAGCGATATCCAAAGCGGCTGGAAATACTACCCAAAGCCCAACGGGGTGGAAGTGGCTGACGACCGGTAAGCTTGGTATAGTTGTCGATAATACCTTCCCAACTATCAGAAGCAATAATTTGATAGGCTTGTCTTCCGGAAAACGCCTCGAAACCTAGAGTGCCGTCATTTTCGCTGTCTAAATCCAGCCAACCGGTAGTTGGATTATCAAAATGAATGGCGTATCTGCGTGAAGACAGCACCAAAGGAAGCGTATAATTAATTAATTCAGAGCGGGTTTCGTAGCCATAATGTGCCCGGTTATAAAGTTCGAGACGATGCCCGCGTCGGTCCATGCCTAAGGCTCGTGAGCCGCCCCCCATAAGCATTTCGGTATTGCTAATACGGAAATCAACCCGATAGCCATTACCATCGGGGTTTTGTACAAATCCGTTATGTTCCTGCAGCAGTCTGCGCCCATCGTGATAAAAGGAGAATTTTCCATCTATCTTGTCATAAATCACTGTGATGCCGTCGGTTTTCAGACGAATGTAAATACTTTCTTCGGTACTTACTGTTACTTCGGTGGGCACAGGTTCCATAACCACTGCGTGAGAAGAGTTTAATACGCGCTCTCTAACTTTCCGCTCTGAGTCGCTCAATTCTAGTGGAACTTCCGTAGGAGCATGTTCACCTTCGGGGAAAAACTCTACATTTACTATTTCATGGGATAAAAATTGAAGAAGGTAACTTCCTTGTTCCGTTTGGAAATGGAAGACACCATTTTCATCAGAAAAAAATGGACGGTCTGAATTTTGAGAGATGCTGGTCTCCGCCGCTTGCGCGCAGGAGATTAGTAAACCTGACACTAAAGTCAGGAATAACATAATCGTAGCTTTTTGAGGCATGATATCGGGTATATTTATTCGGGTTTGAGGGGATAAATATAGAGTTTTTCCGAATAAGTCTCCCTAATATCCGACCGACTACTCCTCAAATACCATAGAATCAGGTTCAGCCCCAAGCTCTTTTAAATGATCAATCATGGCATCGTTAAAGGGTACTGGACCGCAGACATAAAATGACTGGTTAAAATCATCAATATGTTGTTTGAGAAAATCCTGGTCAATATGCCCATTCAGAAAATGTGTGTTAACTTTTTCACTATCCGGTTTTTCATCTGTGATAACACTTATAAAATGATCACCGATGTTTAAGGAGCTCACATTATCAACCACTGTTTCGATAGTTCCGGAAATATCAACATCGGGAATAATAGCTTTGGGCTTTCTCTGACCGAAAAACAAGCAAATTATAAATGGTTTACCGCGTACGTATCCCCAATCCCAATCATTGATGGAGGTGGAACAAACTTTCACCAGAACTTCATCATGTTTCAGAATTATTTTTAAACTTCGCCAACATCAAAAAGGTTTGACAATCCGTATTGTTTTAAGTGTATCGCTTTCATTTAATTCGGAGTTAAGCCAAATTAATCGGCCGCCAACTCCTGAGCCAAAGTCTATATTTTGATTTGTGCCGATTTTACGCTAAGCACAGTCACGGTGATCAAAATTAGTGCCATGCCGAAGATCTGAAGTGCAGCCAGACGTTCATTTAAAATCGCGACGCTGAATAGTGAAGCAGTAACGGGTTCGATCATTGCTACGATAGCCGCCACAGCCGGTGCCGTATTGTTCAGACCGACGATATAGAAAATGAACGATAATCCGGCGCCAAGAACCCCTAACACCAGGAATAATGGCCAACTCGGTGTTCTCAGTACCGTCGTCTGACTGACATCGCCCATCAAAAAAAGAATGGTGGTGAGTACTGCAAACGCTATCACTAAAATTGCCTGTGGGCTGCCGTGCGGAGCTGCAAACTTGAATCCGAAAATGAATAACGCATAGGAAAGACCAGAAAGTAGTCCGGCACCGGCGGCGATCAGACTGACGTCACTCGCACCCATCTTGTAAATGCCTGTAAGCAGCACGATACCGAGCATTACTATCGCAATGGCCGTCCATTTGAGCAGAGTAGGTCTTTCGAGCTTGAGCGTGAAAGACACCAAATAGACGAACACCGGTGCGCAGTACATCAGGGTTGCAGCAACCGCGACACTGCCCTCAGCAATGCTTATGAAATAAAATGCGAAGTTGCCGGCTACACCTACACCGGCGATGGCAGACCAAAACCACAATTGGCGATTTGCCAATCCGCTTCGCACCGGGCGTAACACAAGCCAGACGAAAACAAAGATGAGTCCGATCAGACCTCGATAGAACGATACCACAACCGGATCCCAGCCATCGGCCGTGAGGATTCCGGCGATCCCGCCCGTTATTCCCCAGAATAACGCCGCAAGTGCTACGAATGCCGTATATTTGTTAATCATTTAAGTCTGTTTATGTGATGAAACTAATCTCATCGGCTGTAGCAAGTTCAGAACTATTGCTTAAACCTTTAACCATAGTTCCTGATCGGGTGTCAGACCAGTTTATGAATTCATAATAGTATCAAAACAAAATTATACAAAAAGGCTTATGATTGCATCAATAAAGAAACTTTCTTCGCCAGCCAGCCTCCAAATCAAATTCCCACAAATACAAAAGCGGCCCAGTGAGCGGGGATGGCTGAAACCTCGTCTTCCAGCATGGCAAGTTTGGCTTGCCTGAGGGCTTCGGCATAATCCTGACCACCGAGGAGTTCCTCATAGAAACGGATCATCAGGTCACGCGTATGGGTGTCGCTTACTTTCCAGAGGGAGTAGGTCAGGTTGTTGGCACCCGCCTGAAGAAATCCGCGGCTATAGGCTCGTATTCCTTCTCCGGCAATCACATCCCCGTAGCCGCTTTCGCAACTGCTGATGACAACAAGGTCGGTATCCAGGTTTAAGTGGTAAATTTCAGGGGTATAGAGCATACTGATGTAAATTTTTATTGAACTAAACCTTTAAAAATAGATGAATTATTACTCTTTATTGAGTTCGCATGGTGGTTCGAATACAGCGTTTAAGCGCAAGCACTTTTAAAAGCCATTTTCCTCAAGTTCGGCCTGATATCTACCCATCGTTTTGAGTGCACCCAAATCAGCTACAATTAAATCCTTTCTTGTGATGTAAGAAATCTTTAAAAGTTTACTGCAACTTGATAGTAAAACATGTCATCTTGCGGTTTTCGAATGATGTTATTTGCTACGAGTACATCAGTTGCTTCTGTATATATCCAGTGGTACCAAAAGATGAAAAATTCCTCAAAGGAAATTTCATTGTCAAAATTCAGCTCTTGGTATGTAGCTTCAAATACCGGTTTGTTTCTGTTCAGGATATCCAGCAGAGTAGGGAAAAAAAGATCGGGCATTTTTTGAGAAATCACCTGAGTATCCTGTTCATCAAAAACATATATGTACTTGTCTTCATAATTATACCAGCCTACATTTGACTCAACTCGCCGATTTCCATAGACGGAAATGCCTATATCATCATCCCAAAAAAGTCCCATATTGCCATAGATTCCGTAAGGTTCGGTATAGTGGTCAAAATTGTCTTCAACAATGGCGAGGTAATACCGGGCTCCATTTCTTAGCGGTCGTTCTGTGTTTAAAAACTCTTCTTCCACCCGCTGGATTTGAAAATTATCCAGAATCACGTTGCTCAAATAAAAAAATGACAGCTCACGGAAATCATGTTTCTGTGATATGATCATTTCGTTATGTAGTTTTTCTATTTCCGGTAGCCATTGGTATATACTGTCCGCAATTTCAGTGGCCACATCGTGGGCTTTTACCTTTAATAAATTTCCTCGCTCCAGCGTGATTACCCCAAGGTTTGGCTGATAGTAATCTTCTTTTTTGGAAAGCAATTTATTTTCAATCAGGGCATTTACATTTCTCTCCTTCGCCTCAGGACTCCATTCCAATGCACTATTAATTTCAGATAGTGGGATATTGTAATGCAGAGCAACCAGAAACAGAGCAAGGCTATCTTTATTGATGTCGATTCTGGGTCCTTCAAATCCTGATATTTGGTAAACCAAAAACTTTGAGTTAAGAATGTCATCAACTGTTCTGTTGGTATTAGCAGAACAATTTGTCAAAATAATTGCGGCAAGTACGGTAATAAAAATCTTTAGAGTTTTCATGCCTGTATAATTAGGTTGTTAATAATACTGTATTTGTTAGACTTACATTTTCTTAGGTTATTCTGGGTTTGTCTGTGGTTTTTGTATCTATTTGATAATGTTATAATTACTATATGATTATAGGGCTGTGGCGTTGCCGGAACACAACCTTACGATAAAAACCGGGCTATGTTTATTATTGGCTATAGAATAATTTATGTCCACATCCAGGGCTAGATTGCGATCAATTAGCGTAGTTTTAAGGATTCCTGAATCATTACTATTCGACCATCGCAACATGATAAAAGAATTATTCCACAAGCGTAAAGAATTGCATAGTGCTTGAGCCCTTGAATCATCAATTTCATACTACCCTCCATCACTAGTAAAGTTAGATGCTTCTCAGTAATGTAATCAGTTTACCTGAAATTTGCTTAGAGGTATAAAGGTCTAGCCTTAACGGTGATGATACTTCCCCAAAAAATGTGTCTGAACTGGAATAAAATAGTCTCTTTACTTAGTTCTGTGAGAATAAAGATAAACAAAAAGGTAAGAGAATCAGACACCGCAGTATCGCTGGCTGAGGCTCTCGAAGCCAGCGATGTAGAAGTAGATAGGCATATACATATAAATAATGCCATCAAAACGGTGGTTTCGAGAGCCTCAACCACCGTTAATGACATAGTCCCCCCCGAGAGCCTCAACCACCGTTATGTTCTTATTTATTTTCGTTTTTATCTTTTTTTAAATCTCTGTATGCTATTGATAATTTAGGCAATTGATCGTGCTGCGATGTAATCAAAGCCTCTTTCTTTTTCCTGCTCCAACCCTGAACTTGTTTTTCTCTGTAAAAGGCTTCATCAATTCTGTTAAATTCTTCATAGTAAACCAATTTTACCGGTCATCGTTTTTTTGTATGATTAGCCCTGAAAAGCTTAATTTTAGCATTAAAGGATTCTGCCGAAGCATTCGTTGAACGATTATTAAAGAAGTTCAGAATGGTTTCCATGTGATAGTATAGGCTCTTAGCGCATCTGTAAAAGACTTCCTTTTTATATTTAAAAGTATCTTCTGTCCACTGTTCTATCTCTGATTTTGCGCTCTGTATATTGGTGTTAAAATAAAATCTAATCAGCCTTTGAGCATGATTGTAAGCCGTTTCTAACTGAGGATAACGTTGGAATGCTATACTCATTCGCAGAGATTGTTCCAAAGTCCACTTGTAACGTGGTTTTGACAGGCTGTGACGACACCGAGCCAACAACTGTTTCGGTGTGTCTTCATTAATAAGCTCTGTGGGACGATACTTTTTGCCCTGTTGTCTGGCTTCAGCAATCTTTCTGTTTTCTTCGTCTAATTCATTCCACCGCAGTTTAATACGTACTTGCTGAACTGCATCCAATACTAACTTAACCACGTGATACGAAGTACGCGAAGCGAAATCGGTCGGTAACTATTTTGACGCCGGGAAGGCTAACACGAATAGCAGACTCCATATTCTTAGCCATATCCATACTCACCTCGTGGATTTTGCTTTTTTCGCTAAGTGATAATCGATTTAGTACCGCTTGTATGTCTTGAGATCGGGTTCCTCTGATACTGGCAATCAATGCTCCTTTTTTGCCTTTGGCTGCTTTATTGGTTTCGAAGCCAATGGTTGCCACGGCATGCAAATCGTTTTGATAATGGCCTGGCCGATCATCACTCCTGTTTATGGATTAATTCTTTGGGGTTACAAATGTCTGCTTTTGGATAATCCGTGTTAGTTTGATGAATTCTGTACTTTAAATCACGAAATTATAAAAAAGCATCTTTTAAACCACTTTTGGCGTAAAAAGGATCATAGTTGGCAGAAATTGACTTATTGGTTTGAGTAAGTTTTAGCCATGAAATCAATCCAATCCAACCATACCATTTTTCAAACACTGCTGAGCGGTCTGCTACTCGGGCTATCAGTGAATCATGTCTTCGGGATATCTCTGGCTTTTTTATTTCCATTTTGTCTGGTCGGAATATTTGCAGCTCTTGAAAAACAGACGAGCTGGAAGAGTTGGTTTTACCACGGATATGTATTTTCTTTTGCGTCTCTTTTTCTCGCCCTGATTGGCTTTATATGGGTTGAGCCAGTTGCCGGAAGTATTATGGTGGTATTGGCCTCTTTAGTTTACGGGCTGCCATTTGTGCTACTTTACGTTATTCGTCGAAGATTGCAAACAAATAGTGGGTGGAGTTTTCTTTTATTGGCCATCATTTGGCCGCCATTTGCCTGGTTTGTTAAGGAACTTTGGCTTGGCTTCCCCATTACGCTGTATGCTAATGCACTGGCCAACTATCCGGTCTTCATTCAATTTATTGATATCACCGGATACACCGGCATTTCGGCCTGGGTGATTACGCTGAACGTGGGTGTTTTCCTTCTCTTTAAAGCTATATTGCAAAACGGATTTTCAGACTTAATTGGCAATAAGCGGTCAAAAAAACTGCTGGGAGGCACCATTGTCTGGTTAGCGTTGCCGCTTTTCTATGCTTGGTATACGTATTCTATTTTGCCAAATTCATTTCAGGGTCACATCAACGTAGCTGTAATACAACCGGGATTCCACGATCCTGAATTGGATTTCGAAAATGAAGAAGACCGGCTAGCTATGCTCAATGTTTCATTAGCCTTATCCGATTCAGCAGTTGCAAATCACAAACCAGATTTACTTGTTTGGCCTGAGGGAGAGCTTCCTTTTCCAATACGATCAGATGTGTACGGTCTTCAACTTATTTCAGATCGTGTTTTACGTTGGCAAACCCCTTTATCAACGGGAATTTCAGATCTTGTTCCGACTCCCAGACCAACACCTCCACTCCAACAACATTTAGACAGAGACTACTATCTCTATAACGCTGTGGCCATGATTACTCCACAACTAGCCTGGCGTGTGCTCATGGAGAATCAACAAGTTAACGCACTGAATGTGTACCGGAAGGTGAATTTAATGCCATTCACTGAGTTCGTTCCATATAGTGACCGCTATCCGTGGCTTAGCCGTTTTGCTATTGAGTTTGGTGAAAATCTACATTTGAGCAGAGGGGAATCCTCCCCGCCTTTGGCTTTTGTCTCCAGAGATGAAAAAATTGTGTATTCCATTCCATATATCTGTTGGGATCTCCTTTTCGCATCTACGCATTCATCCGAAAATCTGCAACGAGCGCAATTTATCACAGCACATATAAGCGGCCGGCTTTTCGGCAGTGACTTAAAAACTTCTATAATCGGCATCAAAAACTACACCCGTCTGAGGAGTGTGGAAGCCCGAAAATCAATTGTAAGCAGCTCTACAACCGGGCACAGTTTTTTTACAAACCCCTTTGGAGAAGCGTACGGGATCGTCGATCTCTATGTTGGTGGCTATTCTGTTCAGGAGGTTCCGTTGAATCAAACGATGAGTTTTTATAATCGCTATCCCAACGGTTTCCCGGCTCTTTGCCTGCTGTCACTTATCCTTTTAACCTTTTATCCCACTAATAAAGCATCAACTAAACGAATCAACCAGAAAAGACAAAAACCATCGAAGTAAAATTTATTATGAGTACAATACAAAACCATCTATTGAAAAGTATCCTTTTGCTGATACTAACCATCTTTTTTGTAAGTGATGTGTATGCCATGAGCTTTTTGGTAGGAAAAGCCAATGTTAAAAATCAATCTAATCTGGATAAATCCCAATATGTGTTACCCAATGGGATGCATTTTCAGGAAGCACTAAACTTGCAACAAGCATACGCTAAGTCAGCCGATTTGACTTTTCAAAGTGCCTATACAATAGGAGGAACCGGAACGACTCAGGTTACCAAAGTTGTGGTTGATGATGCTGGAAATATCTACGTGACCGGTGGATTCACAGGTACCATTGAGTATGGCGCAGTTACGCTTGAAAGTACCG
>SKIC01000136.1 GCA_007116685.1 Balneolales bacterium | reverse complement strand
TGATATGCGATATACTAAATAAAATATGCTCAGCCATAAGAATACCCTTTTGCTGGAGAATGGATGCCAATTGATAGTATGCTTGTTGCAATGCTGTTCATATCAATAGGGTCTGACTGTGATCAATTCTGTGAGAAAACTCAGTGATGTATTCATGAGTTCTATTGCCGGTGATGGATATACTCCCAGGAAAATGATGAGGATAATCAGCGGGACGAAGCAGATGATTTCACGTACTGTGAGGTCCGCCATGGTTTTTAAATGCTCGGGTACATTCCCAAGGAAAACTCGCTGCACAGTCCAAAGTATGTAAGCCGCTGTAATTATGATTCCGAAAACGGATATGATGGCGATAGTTCTGTATGCCTCAAAAGCACCGAGGAAGGAGAACAATTCGCTCACAAATCCATTTAATCCAGGCAGACCAAGAGCCGCAAACATTCCTATCATTGCAATAGCGGTATATTTTGGCATTTGTGATGCGAGCCCTCCGAAATCGTATAAGCCACGTTTTCCGGTTCTGTCATAAACTACTCCAACAGCAAGGAATAAAACTGCGGTAATGATACCGTGGTTAAACATTTGGAGGACTCCGCCAATCATTCCCTGAGTATTGAGTGCCGCAATCCCAAGTACAACTATACCCATGTGACTAATAGAGGAGTAGGCTATCAGTTTTTTGAAATCGTCTTGAGCGAGGGCACAGAAGGCACCGTAAATAATGCTAATCATTCCAAGTACTGCCATGAAGTACATGAAATACATGGTAGCATCGGGGAAAATCGGGAAACTGATTCGGAGTAAACCGTAGGTGCCGAGCTTCAGTAATACACCGGCCAAAATTACACTGATAGGGGTTGGTGCTTCTACGTGGGCATCAGGAAGCCAGGTGTGGAAAGGGAAGAGCGGTATCTTAATAGCAAAATTGATAAATAAAGCCATCCATGCGATGTAGCGCCAGGTGGTATCGTAACCGTAGAGAAGCGAGCCTTCAACATAATAGGCTGGATTCATCATGTGCAGGATATTGAATGTATGCACCATGGTTTCGCCATCGGAATCAGGCACGGCTACACTGAAATACAAGGCCAACATCACCAGCATCATCAGGATACCGCCAACAAAAGTGTAGATGAAGAATTTAATGGCGGCATATTCTCTTCTTGGTCCACCCCAAATCCCTATCAGGAAATACATAGGGAGTAGCATAACTTCCCAGAAAATGAAAAACAGAAAGAAATCCAGTGCCAGGAAAACACCCAGCATACCGGTGATGAGTAAAAGGTAGAGGGCAAAATATCCTTTTACTTGCTTTGTGATGGAGAACGAAGAAATTGCCCCTATAAAAGCAATGAGGGCTGTAAGGAGTACCATCAAAATGCTAAGCCCATCGATTCCCAGGAAATAATTGATTTCTATTCGCCCAAACCAAGGGACGGATTCAACGGTAATCCAGCGAAATTTCTCTACAAACTGAAAACTTTCTACATCGTTGATACCCGTTAAGCTACGGTCAAAAGAACGAAACAAAACACCTGCTAATAAGACAAGGAGTCCGGTGATGCCGAGTGCTGTATAGCGAATGGCTTGTTCAAATTTACCGGGTATCAGTAATACGATGATCATTCCAATAATCGGAAGAAACAGTATCCAGGTAAGAATGCCTATGCCTAAAAAATTGAATTCCATAATATTACCTTTGCATTGCTAAGTGCTTGCTAATCATATTCCTATAAAAACGATAAAGAGGATGACAAAACCGAATACCACGAGTGCGATATAGGCTTGAATCCGTCCGGTTTGCAATCGGGTAAATCCTTTACCCAGTATTCCTGCCAGGCTTGCGCTACCATTTACCAGTCCATCTACAATGTGTTCGTCTGTCCAGCGATGCACACGGGAGATATATCTTGTGATGGTAGCCAAACCATTGACGATTCCATCCACTATATTTTCATCAAACCATTTTAAAATGCGGGTAACAGCCATTGTAGTCTTTACAAAAGCGGCTTCATACATTTCATCAAAGTACCATTTGTGATAGGAGCCTTTGTAAAGGATCCCTACCTTTTTTGCAATCTGATCAACATCGGCACCCTTGAGTAGGTATAAGAAATAAGCCAGTGCGATACCTGCTGAGGCAATCAAAATGGATAGAAACAGGGCTTTGCCATGAACACGATCTACTGCCTCAGCAAAAAGGAAACTATGGACAGGTTGCAAAAACTCCGGTATCACATGCAGAGGACGCTCAACGGCTTGAAAAAACCATCCACTATACGCTGCTATTGGATTAAAACTGTAGAAAACGAATAATGAAAGCGCCGCCAAAACCATGAGTGGAAGAGTCATCACTAACGGTGATTCTTTGATATCTGCCATTCGCTCTTTTAAAGCATGCTCCCCATGGAACGTCAATATGAGCAATCGAAACATGTAAAAAGCAGTTAATCCGGCTACAGTTAAGGCTATAAGCGGCAATAGGTAATGTCCATTTAGGGAACTGAATGCAAGTGTACCGGCGAGAATCTCATCTTTGCTCAAAAAACCGGAAGTGAGAGGCACTCCGGAGATGGCAAGCGTGAAAATTAAAAACGTCCAGTATGTCAGAGGCATCTTTTGTTTTAAGCCGCCCATATTTCTGATATCCTGAGCATCTGTTTTGTGGTCATGCACCTTGTGCAGAGCTGTATGCATAGCATAAATAACTGAGCCTGCTCCGAGGAATAAACCTGCTTTAAACGCAGCATGAGTAACTAAGTGCATGATTCCGGCCGTGTATGCGCCCACGCCCAGAGCCATAATCATGAAACCTAATTGACTAATGGTAGAGTAGGCCAATACTTTTTTGATATCAAACTGAGTGATAGCAATAGAAGCGGCAATTAAAGCAGTTATTGCTCCTATATATGCAATGACAATGAGAGCATCTGCCGTAAGCATCGGGAATACGCGAGCAACCAAATACACCCCGGCAGCCACCATGGTAGCGGCGTGAATTAAGGCACTGACAGGCGTAGGACCTTCCATCGCATCCGGTAACCAAACGTGGAGTGGGAACTGCGCTGACTTACCAACTGCACCACAGAAAATGAGAATACCGGCGGCAGTCAACCATGCCTGACTCTCAAATGGAATACTTCCGGCTTGCATCGCTTCAAAGATGCCCTGAAAACTGAACGTGGCATAGTGGATGAACAAAATCATAATACCGATGAACATCCCCGCATCGCCAATTCTGTTCACAATAAATGCTTTATTTGCAGCATTAGAGGCTGATTTTTTCTCGTACCAAAAACCAATTAGCAAATAGGAACTGATACCTACCAACTCCCAGAACATGTACATCATCAACAGATTTGATGTAAGTACAATACCCAACATAGAAAAAGAGAAAAGTCCGAGATAGGCGAAATACCGGGAGTAGCGAGGGTCGTCCTTCATATACCCGATAGAGAACAAGTGCACCAATAAACTCACTAGCGTAACCACAACCAGCATGATTACGGTGAGATTATCAATCATGATTCCCAATTGGATGGGTAAACTGCCTAAAACTACCCAATCATAAGTGAAAATCAGAGTCTCGCTGTTACTTCCAATTTTGTTGAACAGGAGATATAAAGACGAAATCAAGGCTAAGCCCATGATAGAAGTGCCAAGCCAGTCGCCCTGACGGGGAAGTTTTTTACCGAAAAATATCAGCAATACAAATGCCAGCAGAGGGAGTAGCAGGATGATAAGGGAAAGCGAACTGTAATTCAGTATATCCATAATCCTTTATCCCTTTAAGAAATTTATTTCATCCACATTTACTGTTTTGTATCTGTTGTAGAGATTCAAAACTATTGCCAAAGCCACGGCGGCCTCGGCTGCGGCTAAAATGATGATGAATAAGGTGACCAGATTTCCATCCATACTGTGGGTAGCAAAGCGAGTAAATGCCAAAAAGTTGATATTTGCGGCATTTAGCATCAATTCTATACCCATCAAAATCATAATTACATTGCGCCGGGTGATTACCGCTAGTAAACCGAGCGAGAACAGTAGTGCACTAACAATCAGGTAGTGTGTTACCTCAGGATTTGCGAGCCATTCCCAAAAAGTAGTTTCCATAATCAAGAGTCCTTTTTAGGTTTGTGACTAATTTTGGTAGCCATAAGCAAGGCTCCGATAATAGCAACTAAAAGCAGTAGTCCGGTCACCTGAAACGGAAGCATATACTCATGCATAAGCAGCATTCCCATTTCGGTGATTGTGGTTTTTGGAGCTTCCATAGAAACGGAAGTCCACGGACTAGACACAAAAACGTAGATTAAACCGGCAGAAGCAAGTAAAGCGAGTCCGATTCCGGGAACCAGATTTACGGTGAGGGTTTTAAAACCCGACGTAAAACCTTGTGTTGTGAGCATAATCCCGAAGAGAATCAAAATCAGAATTCCGCCCACATAAACCAGAATTTGAGTGGCTGCGATGAAATCGGCATAGAGTAAAACATACAAGCCAGCAACACCTAAAAGGGTGAACATCATGGCAAAAGCTGCATGTACGATATTGCGAGAGAATACCATAAACGTTGCGGAGCCAAGCGTTAATAGGGCAAAGAGATAAAAAAGTATCGTTGTCAAACTCATATTTACTCCTCACTATTAGGTTTTTGTGAACCTTTACCACCACCGGGTACTTTTTTTACACCTGACTTGGTTTTAGCTTTAGCACCGGGAATCTGCTTTGCATCAGGAATAGTTTTCGGTTTGGATCCTGGGATAGTTTTAGCTCCGGGTACGGCCTTCGGTTTAGCACCCGGGATAGTTTTTGCACCGGGCACAGTCTTCGGCTTAGCACCCGGGATAGTTTTCGCACCAGGGACGGTCCTCGTTTTAGCACCTGGGACAGATTTGGCTCCTGGCACGGTCTTCAGCTTTGAGCCTGGGATAGTCTTAGCACCGGGTACAGTTTTTGGCTTTGAACCTGGGACGGATTTTGCACCGGGCACAGTCTTCGGCTTAGCGCCCGGGATAGTTTTTGCACCGGGCACAGTTTTTGGCTTAGCACCGGGAATAGATTTCGCACCGGGCACAGTCTTTGGCTTCGCGCCGGGTATAGACTTTGCACCCGAGGTTGCTTTTGCTCCTGGTATGGATTTAGCACTAGAACTGCCAGTCTGCTTTGCCGTTTTTCCAGGTTTGGTTGTTACAGTCTCTGTTTCTGCCTGTTGTTCTTTTTGGAGTTTATCTTCTTCCGCTTTTCGGGTTACTTCTTCAATTTTTTCAGGACTGAGATTGCTAAAATTATACACCAAATTATTACGGTCGTATTCCGAGTATTCGTAGTCCTGAATCATGTATATACATTCGGTGGGGCAGGGGAAGGTGCACAAATCGCAGTACATACACTTGGCCATATCAATGTCGAAACGTGTTACCCACATCCGTTTTTGTTTGCCATCCGATGTTCTACCCAAATCTACATCTGCGGTGGCTTTTACGGTATCAATCTCTATACAATTTACAGGGCAGGCACGCACGCATTGGTCGCAGGCGATACAATCATCGATATTTACAAATAATTTACTCCGTGCAATTTTCGGTAATTCTTCCCGCTCATCCGGATACTGCAAGGTAACCGCCGGGCTGAAAAAGTGACGTATCGTTATCCCCATCCCGGTGAAGATGGTTCGAAACGTTGACCAGCCTTTTTTTACGATGTTACGCATAAGAAATCAATGGCTTAAAAAATCATTTCCCATAAAGCAATGAGTACAAAATTCAAAAAACTGAGTGGTATCAGGATGCTCCAGCATAAATACATTAACTGGTCAACCCGGTAACGGGGTAGCGTCCATCGTATCCACATCATCACAAATACCAACAACAGGCCTTTTAACATGAACCAGAAAAAGCCCCAGGCCGGACCCGCCATGAAATCGCCGAAAGGGCTGTTCCATCCTCCAAAAAAGAGAACGGCTCCCAAAAGTGACAGCAATAGCATATCGGCATATTCAGCAAGCATGAACATTGCCCAGCGCATACCTGAGTATTCTGTTTGAAAGCCAGCCACCAATTCGGATTCAGATTCCGGTAAATCAAATGGTACTCTGTGTGCTTCTGCCAAAATCGAGATGAAGAAAATCACGAAAGCGATTATCAAAAATGGATTTTGCAAAATCAGCCAATTCGGTAAAAAGCCTAGTGTATCATTACCGGATTGCATTTCAGTAACCGTCATTAGATTCAGAGAACCGGCTACTACAATCACAGAAAGCACAGACATGATGGTGGGTACTTCGTAACTCACCATTTGTGCCGCACTTCGCATAGCGCCAAAAAGGCTCCATTTGTTATTAGAAGCCCATCCACCCATAATTACACTAATAGATAGCAGCGAGGTGATGGCTAGCAAGAAAAACACACCAATATCCAGGTTACTACCTATGAAACTGCTGCTAAATGGCAATACAGCAAAAGCAGCATAAGAAGCAGCAAACATGATAAATGGAGCAAGACGAAATAGAAATCGATCTGCATTTGCAGGGATGATATCTTCTTTTTGGATTAGTTTGAGCAAATCAGCAAAAGATTGAGCCCATCCATGCCAGCCACCCACACGCATTGGACCGAGTCTGTCCTGGATAAATCCTGCGACTTTACGTTCTCCCCAAATAGCAAAGAGAGCGTAAATCAAAATGATGATTAACGGAATCAGGGCAAAAAGGAGTAAAAGCAGAATGGATTCAGTTATCATAGCGTCCTGATTTCTTGCCGTTATGGTTTCCGTTTAATTTTTGTAGACTTATGTTGCCGCATTTTTTCATCTGTCAACCTCTCCTAATACAATGTCTATGCTTCCCAAAATGGCCACTAAGTCAGACAAAAGACTCCCTTTTGAAATGACAGGCAGCACACTCAGATTTACAAAACTTGGAGCTCTTGCTTTTACCCTGAAAGGGCTATTTCCCTTATCAGCAATCAGATAATATCCCAATTCTCCACGTGGCGACTCGGTTCGAGCGTATAATTCGCCGGGTTTGGTTCGTACTCGTTTGGGTACGTTTTGTAGAACATCGCCTTCATCAGGCATGGCATCCAGGGCTTGTTCAATAATTTTGCAACTTTCTTCCATTTCCAGAACCCGCACGATGTATCTGTCCCAGCAATCGCCCAAAGTTCCCATTTCACCGCTACCCACAGGAATGTCAAATTCAAATCGATCGTAAATAGAGTAGGGGTCGTCTTTTCGAAGATCCCATTTTACGCCGGAACCTCTCAGTACAGGACCAGAGGATGCATAATTCAAAGCAACTTTAGCGGGTAAAACACCAATGTGTGCCGTTCTTTTAACAAAAATGGAGTTATAACTCAGTAAGTCTTGTAATTCCTGAATTTTGGGGCGGAATTGCTTTACAAAAGCGGCTGTTTCTGATTTGAATTCTGGGTGTGGTTCCCGCATTAAGCCGCCAATGGCCATATAATTGTATAGAAGGCGCGCACCGGATGTCCGCTCAAAAATATCCAGGATTTTTTCACGCTCGGTGAATAAATATAAAAATGGTGAAAATGCCCCAAGGTCGAGTCCGAAGGTGCCGATAGCCAGAAGGTGGCTGGCAATGCGCTGCATTTCTGCAACAATCACGCGTATATACTCAACTCTTTCAGGTACTTCGATTTCCAATAAACGTTCGGCTGCAATCACAAAACCATGTTCCTGGTTCATAGCAGAAACGTAGTCAATCCTATCTGTGTAGGGGATTACTGCCGGAAAATTATCCATCTTTTCGGCGTATTTCTCAAAACATCGGTGCAGGTAACCGATATGGCATTCCACATCTGTAACCACTTCGCCATCCAAGGTAACCGCAAGACGCAAAACTCCATGTGTAGATGGATGCTGTGGCCCCATATTTATGACCATCTTGCGTTCGTCGGTTCCTTTGGTGTTGATTTCGATCATAACGGCATCAGTTTTCTGTGGTAATTCCCATGTAGGATGTTTGCGGTACATAATCTTTCCGCAGAGGATAGCCCTCCCAATCATCCGGACACAAAATGCGGCTCATATTGGGATGATTTTTGAATCGGATGCCAAACATATCGTAGGCTTCACGTTCGTGCCAATCGGCTGTTTTCCAGATCTTTTCCACAGATGGAATTTCAGTATCTGATTCAGCAATCAGTACCTTAATCGCCGTCTGTAGCCCGTTTTCAGTGCTATGAAGGTGATACGCAACACCTAGTAACTCATGATCGGGATAGTGCAGACCACTTAAGCACATTAAGGTATTGAAGCGTAATTCAGAATCATCACGTAAAAACTTGGCGGTTTCAGCCCATGTTTGCGGATTGACTTGAATCCATGGTTTGCCGGCTTTAGCCTCTATTACTTCCGCTTCCGATTCCGGAATGAGTTCAAGTAAGCGATCTTTTATGAAATAGATATCCTTCATATATCACCCCGTTTTTCCCGTTTCTTCTTTTTGAACCAAAGTCTCGTTTTGGATTTTCTCCTGT
>SKIC01000229.1 GCA_007116685.1 Balneolales bacterium | reverse complement strand
AATGGCGGTAGTAAATCGCTATGAAAAAGCAAAACCCGGTGTTGCCTTCATTAAAAACTTTGGATTAAAACGTGGAGCGATTGCTTCATCCGTAGGGCACGATTGCCACAATATTATTGCTGTGGGCACTAATGATGAGGACATAGCACGAGTTGTAAATCTCATTATGGATGCTAAAGGTGGAATGGCTGCCGTGGATGGAGAAATCGAAGAAGTATTGCCTTTGCCGGTTGCGGGAATTATGACAAATAAATCAGGCGAAGAAGTGGGTGTCGCTTATCAGAAACTCAGTAAGATGGCGATAGAAATGGGTAGCGAGCTTAAAGCACCTTATATGCTTATTTCATTTATGGCGCTTTTGGTAATCCCATCCCTCAAACTGAGTGATAAGGGGCTTTTTGACGGGGAGAAGTTCGAGTTTGTAGATATTTGATTTGAGGTATTCCCTACAGCCCCAGCGTGTGTACAAATCGGGGACGATTTGTTATTTGTTTCCAGAAATCGAGGACGATATCCTTCGTGGTTCAAGTATGCGCCGCGGCGTACGCAGAATTATGCGCCGGGTAAGGATCACCTCAGCGGGGGTAAATCGGGGACGATTTGTTGTTTGCTACCAGTCGTTGAGACGACTTCCTGCTTCTTCAGTAGGTCATCGTCCGCGATGACCGGGAAAAATAACGCAGTCGTCCTCGACTGCGACATGGCACAAATCGGGGACGATTTGTTCTTTGTTTCCGGACATCGAGGACGATGTCCTTCGTGGTTTAAGTGTGCGCCGCGGCGTACACAGAATAGAGCGCCGGGTGAGAATCACCACCGCGGGGAAAGATATTATTCCAGACTCTTGGTTACTTCTGAGGGCATTTTAGCGTTGGTGTTGGCACCTAATTCTTTCAACATTTCTGCTTGGCGGACTAGATTTCCGGGGCCATCGGTGAGACGAGTCATTGCTGTTTCGTAGCTTTTTTGACTTTTTTCTATGCTTTTACCAATATCCAGCATGGCATCCACAAAGCCTTTGAATTTTTCGTACAATTTACCGCCGCGGTCTGCGATTTCTAAAGCATTGCGGTTTTGATATTCGTGCTTCCAGATATTGGCGATTGTAGAAAGCGTGGCTAAAAGGGTAGAAGGGCTCACAATCACGATGTTGTTATCAAACGCCTGCTGGTAGATTTCAGAATCTAATCTGACCGCTAACGCAAATGCCGATTCAATCGGGATGAAAAGCAATACAAAATTCGGACTACCACTACCGTGAATATCCTGATAATTCTTTGACGACAAGTTCTTGATGTGTGCTTTCAACGAAGTCACAAATTCACGTGCCGCTGCTTGTTGCTCAACTTCGGATTCCGCACTATTCCAGCGCTCGTAAGCAACCAGAGAGACTTTTGAATCGATGATTAAGAATTTCTCATCAGGAAGATAAATCACAACATCAGGTCGGAGGCGTTTTCCATCAATCGTAGTGGAATCTTCCATTTTGTATTCGGAGTCTTTTCTGAGTCCGCTTTGTTCAAGAATACGCTCCAGAATTATTTCGCCCCAATTACCCTGTTTTTTTACATCACCTTTTAGCGCTTTGGTGAGATTTTCAGCTTCTTTGGTGATTTTCACATTCAACTCTCGCATACTGTTCAGTTGCTCTTTGAGTTGAGAATTCCACGCCAAGGTTTCCTTATTTCCTTCTTCCACCTTTTTCTCAAAATCTTTGATTTTTTCACTAAGCGGGCTCAGTAATTGATGGAGTTGCTCCTTGTTCTGTTGGGTGAATTTTTGAGATTTCTCCTCTAAAATTTGATTCGCCAAAACCTGAAATTTAGCAGCAAATTGCTCCTGAAGTTTCTCTATCTCTGCTTTTTGCTCATTCAATCGCTCTTTTAAATTGCTGTAGTTGCTGGCAATTGTATCGTATCGGGATTGTAACTCTCTGCGATTTTCTCTTTCGGTTTCCAGATCGGATTCTAACTTTTCACGTCTCTCTTTTTCAGAATTCAGTAACCCACTTGTTTGAGACAGTTGCTTCTCACTCTCTAAGTTTTCTCGCTGTAACTGTTCAAATTTCTCAACTGGAACACTTGGCGCTTCTTTTTTCATAAATTTTGCCAGAAGCCATCCAAGTATGGCTCCAATAATCAATCCGATGACGAGATAGATAATTTCCATTTTATAAGACCTCTGTTAAATCAATCTAATTTGTTAATTCAGTAAGTAATTTCTCAAAGTATATCATCCAAAGCATAAATGCTCTGGATGTGAACCTGTGCGCCTTTGGCGTACCCATGCATTTAAAAATGCATTTTTGAGGATTATTATTTTATAATCTGATGAACAAGCTGTAAAAAACTAAATCGCTAAAACCGACTCATTATTTCATCAAGCGGTTTTCTGTTGATATCCGGAACCTTAGCTCCTTCGGCTGGATAACCGATAGGCATTAGCACGATCGGAGTTTCGTTTTGCGGTCTGTTGAGAATATCATTCAGAAAACGCATGGGATTTGGAGTATGAGTCAATGTTGCTAAACCGGCATTATGCAATGCTGCAATCATCATACCGGTCGCAATTCCCACGGATTCATTCACATAGTAATTTTTGTACCGTACTCCATCCACCACTTTATAGCTCTCACGAAAAACAACAATGAGAGCCGGAGCCGTTGTCAGGTATTCTTTCACGAAATTGGTCTCAAATTTGGAGAGATCCTTTTTCATTTCCTCAGAATAACGCCGCTCGTAGTTTTCTTTTTCTTCCGTTTCAGCAGCTTCTCTGATTTTCTTTTTGATTTCAGGATCTGTTATCACACAGAAATGCCAGGGCTGTTTATTGGCACCTGATGGAGCGGTACCTGCCGTAGCAATCGCATTATCCAAAATCTCAGAGGGGATGGGTTCATCAGAAAATTCGCGAACTGTTCTGCGATTTGACATCCTTTCTAAGAAATCAATAGAACGCCGAAGCATTTCGTCTTCAGGGAATCTCTCAAACTGATAGGGGACAAAAGAAACGTTTTCAGCCATGTAAATATATTTTAGAACGGTGATTCATCATTAGACGGAAAATAACCGGTGCCACCGGAATGAGGAGGGAGCCCGTCGCTATCGCGGTTTGTATTTCCTGTGATGGCATCGTCATCTTCAAAAGTGCTTTTGTAGATGTTAGATAGGTTTTCAAAACGAGCGTATTCCTGAACAAACTGCAAACGTACAGTATCCGTCGGACCATTTCTTTGCTTACCGATAATCAATTCCGCTACTCCGGCAGTGGAATTTCCTTCGTCGTCGGTTTGAATGCCGTAATATTCCGGGCGATACAGGAAGCAAACCACATCGGCATCCTGCTCAATGGAACCGGATTCACGCAAGTCACTAAGTTGTGGCCTTTTGTCGCCGGTACGTTGTTCCACAGCACGACTCAACTGCGATAGCGCAATTACAGGAACATCGAGCTCTTTAGCCAGAATTTTTAGTCCCCTTGAAATCATTGCGATTTCCTGCTCACGGTTCGTGCTAGAATTGGTGTTCCCGGCAGACATCAATTGCAAATAATCAATGATTATCAGATCGATATCGTGTTCGCTTTTTAATCTCCGGCACTTCGACCGCAATTCCATAAGATTGAGACCGGGTGTGTCATCGATAAAGATTTTCGCATCGAAAAGGCGTCCGGCTGCCTGAATCAATTCCTGGAAATCCTCATCCTGCAATCGACCGGTACGAGCATCCTGAGCATTAACTCTTGCCTCCATAGTTAACAGACGCTGCACCAATTGTTGTCCGGACATCTCTAAAGAAAAAAGGGCTACGGCTGCTCGTTTTTCAGGATCGGCGTAAAGGGCGCTGTTTCTGGCTGTGGTTAGTACGAACGCCGTTTTACCCATAGCAGGACGTGCAGCGATGATAATGAGGTCACTGCGTTGCCATCCGGCGGTTGCTTTGTCCACATCCAAGCCCGTAGGAATTCCTGTAATACCCTGTGATTTTCCACGGATACTTTCCAAATGGGAGAGCGTTTTCTTCAGGATATCGCCCAAAGACTGAGAACTTAAGTTCGATCGGTTATTGGCTAATTCGAAAACTTTTTGCTCTGCACGGTCGAGCAATTCATAGGGATCACTTACAGAATCGTAGGATTCTGCAATAATTTCGGTACAGTGTAGGATTAAATCGCGTTTGATAGCTTTTTCAGCCACAATCTGACAGTGATATTCAATACTGGCTGAGGAACTCACGGCACGAGTCAATTCAGCCAAATAGCCGGAGCCACCAACGTCATCAAGCAATTCCTGATCTTTTAATTCCTGCTCAACGGTGAGTAAATCCAGGGGATTTTCACGCTCGTAAAGTTTAATAAGTGCTTTGAAAATATGACGGTGAGAAGGTCTGTAAAAATCTGATTCCTTCAATAATTGAATGGCGATTGTGGCGGCATCATTATCAATAAGCATTCCACCTAAAATGGCTTCTTCAACTTCAACAGCCTGTGGTGGAATTCTACCGCCACTTTCAAGCGCTTTATTAACGTCGAGATTACGATTGCCGTAATTATTGCTGTTTTGATTTTTAGCCATTGATTATCAGAAAGTTACAATTCGAGAAATAAGTAAAAAAAGAGGATTAGTAGTATACAAGTAGACAGGCTTCTTTGGAAGTCATTTTTTTGAAAAATTACGACTTCGCACCTAACTCATCATATCGGTTTCTTAGCATCTTAACATCGTGCCAGGTACTGCGTTTCCATTGTGGATTTCTCAACAAAGCAGCAGGGTGATAGGTTACCATCAATTCGATACCGTGGAAGTTATGAAAAGCCCCACGCATATCTTTCATCGCTAATTCATTTCGCAGCAGAGTGTTTGCAGAAACCTTTCCAAGACATAGAATTAACTTAGGTCTTATGAGAGAAATTTGACGATACAAATAGGGGAGAGACCGCTTCCGCTCTTCAGGTAAAGGATCTCTGTTATTCGGCGGACGATGCTTTAGAATATTGGCGATATAAACATCTTCACGCCTGAAATTAATGGCTTCTAAAATCTTGTTCAGTAATTGTCCGGCTTTGCCCAAAAATGGTTCTCCTTTTGCATCCTCTTGCTCACCGGGTGCTTCGCCAATTAGCATAAGGTCAGCAGTTGGATTACCAACACCAAAAACCAAATTCGTACCTGCTAAATCTGTCTTTAGTGCCTCTGTTCGTTCACACAATGTTCTCAACTCTTCCAGATTTGAACAAGCTGCTAAAACTTCTTTTAGGCTAGGCTGTTTTTCGGATGATTGTTGAGGTTTCTCGCTAACTTTAACTTGCTCATTTACTTTCGCTTCAGGAACATTTGGTTTCTGAGTGTTTTCTTGTGATGTAGGCTGAGATTGTTTCTCTGCAATAGAAGCTGATTTGGATACAGAGTCTATTTTAATTTCTTCAGCAAATAATACCGACTCATCAAAATCACCATACATCTCTTTTTCCTGCTCCAGGAAAGCACTGATTTTTTGAATTAAGGGATGGTTCTCAGGCATGGGCTTTCTCGATGATTTCGCTATTCTGTTTTGCTAATTCCCCGAAATAATAGCCATCTGTAGTAATTTTGTCCAATTTGATTGAGATAATCGAGTTTCCGAGCCTTTCATTATATGGAATGGCTACACGCACGTAATTATCAGACCAACCAAATAGCAATCCATCTTTTTCTTCTTCTTCAAATAAAACCGGACGAATATCATTTTGATAAATACTGTCGAATGCAAAGCGTTTTTTAGCTGATAGACGTCTGAGTTTATGAGTTCGCTTTTTGCGCAGCGGAACTGGCACCGAGTCATCCATTAAAATCGCCGCTGTGTTAGGACGCTCAGAATAGGTGAATACGTGTAGGTAACTCACAGGAAGCTCGGATAAGAAATCGAAAGTTTCCTGAAATAAATCCTCGGTTTCGCCGGGATGACCTGTAATTACATCAACACCTATGCAAGCATGAGGCATTACCTCTTTAATCAATTGAACGCGGTCACGGTAAAGCTGACTCTTATAACGGCGTCTCATTTTTTTGAGCATGGTATCCGAGCCACTTTGCAGTGGAATATGAAAATGAGGCTGAATGGTTTTGCTTTCAGCGGTGAATCGTATGATTTCGTCCGTTAGCAAATTTGGTTCGATTGAAGAAATGCGAATGCGCTGTAATCCCGGTAATTCGTCCAGAGCCTTTAGTAGTTCGAAAAAGGTTTCGCCATTTTGTTTGCCAAAATCACCGGCATTAACTCCGGTAACCACAATTTCCTTATATCCATCAGCAATAACTTTCTCTGCATTTTTGAGGATTTCCTCAATTTTTGGACTACGGGATTTCCCTCTGGCTAAAGGAATAGTACAAAAGGCACATTTGTAATCACAACCGTCCTGAACTTTTAAGAATGCACGGGTACGGTCATTCGCTGAAAAAGCATTGTGAAAATCCACCGCTTCATTCGCATCGCTGTGATGTATGATGGTGTTATTTCTGTCCTCAATTTGCTCAATTAATTCGTATAGATTGAACTTGTCTTTCGCCCCAATAACGATATTCACGCCTTCGATGGCAGCAATTTCTTCAGGTTCTAACTGCGCATAACAACCGGTTACGGCAACTATCGCATCCGGATTTTTACGTATAGCCCTTCGCACCAACTTCCGGCAATCCCGATTGGCATCCTGAGTTACAGAGCAAGTGTTCAAAACGTAGATATCCGCTTTCTGATCGAATCCTACAATCTCAAATTCGGTATCGTTGAATTGCCTTTTAAGTGTAGAGGTCTCCGCAAAGTTTAATTTACAACCCAATGTATGGAATGCGGCTTTTTTCATGAAAATTTCGAGGAGTTGGACGGTTTGTGTTTAAATCGCTAAAGATAAGATTAATAGCGCAAAATACATAGGTTGCAAGGTGGTAAAGGTGGTTTCGGCTCCGCTCAACCACCTTTATGATCTCAACTACGCCCCCTGAGCGAAGCCGAAGGGGAGCGTAGTCGAAGGGGAGCGTAGCCGAAGGGGGGAAAGAATAAAGCAGTCTTACTGACTGCGGAAATTACTTCCAGCTGCTCAGTAAAATTCTATCCAGAATTATCTCTGTTCCAATGTCTTGTTGATGGGTTTTTAGGATTTGTTTTTGAGCCGCTGGGAATAGGATGTTGTTTAGTATCAAACGGTAGCCGGGAGAGTTGGGGAAGAGGCTTAAGTCTGTTGGAGGGTCGCCTACGCGATGAGTGTAGTCTTCGGGGTCGTGTCCGCCGTAGAAGGTGAATGTGCCTTCGCCGTGATTGCCGTGAATGTATTTTGCTTCGTCACGACCATTGTTTTTGGCCATTACCACTACATTGCTTTTAACTTTGTCCATCTGAAAAGCAGTTGTTTGCCCGTAGAAACCTTTTACGCTGGCTACGTGATTTTGTGTGAGCATGGTTGGAACAGGATCCCATTTTGCTGAAAAATCAAATAAGGTGAAGAAATCCATGTGTTCGTCAATTTCATTTAGGCGAACAGGTACGTCGATATTTCCGTGGCTGTATTCTGATGGATTCAGGTTTACTTCAAAGTTTTCAAAGGCCAGTGTTTTTGAGAAATCAAGTAATTCTTGTGCGTTGGGGTCAGCAGGATCACCATCAAATTGTGTGGGGACAATATCCACATTGGTAGCGGCCAATGCTATATCGAAGGTGTCTGTTCCGGAACACATCGCAAACAAAAATCCACCGCCGTAAATGTAATCTTTGATGGTTTGAACAACAGCCAATTTCATATCGCTGACTTTTTCAAACCCGAGATTATTGGCCATGTTTTCCAAATCTCTGACTTGTCTCAGGTACCAGGGCTCATTTCTGTAAATTGCCCAAAATTTGCCGTATTGTCCTGTAAAATCTTCGTGATGGAGGTGAAGCCAATCATAGTTTTCAAGATCACCACGTAAAATTTCTTCGTTGTATATCATCGTGTAGTCAACCTCTGCGTAGGATAAAGCCAAAGTTACGGCATCATCCCAGGGTAAGGCGTGATCAGGCGAATACACTGCAATTTTGGGCGCTGCTTCCAAATTAATTGAAGCCATATTTACATTAGGCTGTTCAACCTCACGGACTATTCTGGCGGCTTGGGCATCCGATATTTTCTCTACTGTTACGCCACGAACTCTGCTTTTTCTGACAATATCGTTTTGCTCACGGGCCAAAAAACTACCGCCTCGGTAATTCAAAAGCCATTGCGCCTCGTAGCCATCTACAAGATGATTGTAAATAATGCCGTAAGATTTCAAATGATCCGTTTGGGCATTGTCCATTGGGATTAAAACATATTGCCCCTGAACTATAGTGGCGCTACCAAAAAAGCAAAGAAATAAGAGAGTAAGCAGGGTTTTCATGAAGCACGCTGTTGTTGACGTTGAAGTTGTTGAATTTTGCTCCGGCTGGATGCAGCGTAAAAGCCACGGGGAAATTCCATAAGTAAATCCTCATAACGACTTACTACTTCCGCTACATCTGATGGTAATCTGGATTGAAGAGTTT
>SKIC01000208.1 GCA_007116685.1 Balneolales bacterium | reverse complement strand
TCAGAAAGAGAATCTGGATCTTTTTTAAGGATTATCAGACAATAAAAAAGCAGCCCTACGGCAAAAAATACAATCTATGATTGTTAAGATTGATTCACATCTCGGAGAGGAATCATGAGGTCTATAAAAGTTACTATTCAGGGTCAGCAGTACCCTTTGAAAGTGGAAGAAGGCGATGAGGAAATGATGTATGAGATCGCCAAGTTTGTTGATAAACGCTTTCAGGATTTCAAAACAGCGCTCACCAACCAAAGAGAACATACCGTTATGGTTTTGGCGGCATTGAGTATTGCTGAAGAACTATTTCTGGAGAAATCTGATGCCAAGCAAAATCATCAGAATAATGGTGAAGCTACCGAAGTTTTACAAGACGCGAACAATCGAATTCGAAAACTATTGGATGCAATTAATCACAAAAATTCCGATATTTAAATAGTCTCGTTATCGGGGCAGTTCTTCGAAAACAAGATCAACACTTTAAAATTAGGGAGTTTTTCTTCGTTTGGCAATGACAAGCCTCATCTCGAAGTGGAAGTCAGACCCAGACGGGTGGACACCCGCACTGTTAATACAGGGCATCTTGTATTCCACCTGCCTCTTTAACGAGTTTTTTTTAAGCTCCGCCAATCGGTTGGGGCTTTTTTTTTTGACTCGAAATGCTTTCATGACCAAACCTATCAGAATTTTATTTATCGGTGATATTGTGGGCGAGCCCGGCTTATCACTAATGCAAACTTTCCTTCCCGGACTAATCAAAAAACACGAACCGGATTTCGTTATTGCCAACGGTGAGAATTCTCACGAAGGAATGGGCATCAACGAAGAAATTATTCGCAGTTTATACAAACTGGGCGTTCATGTCATAACAGGTGGAAACCATTCTTTTGCCAAATGGAAAGTTTTCCCATATATGAAAACAGACCGAAACCTTCTGCGCCCGATGAATTATCCTAAAGGTGCTCACGGATTTGGTTACGGGCTCTACGACATACCCGGAAAAAACCAAAAAATTGCGGTCATTAATTTGATGGGTCGTACTTATATGCAGGCCATTGATGATCCTTTCCGTACGGTAGAATGGGTTTTAGAGCAAGTTTCCAAAGAGACTAACATCATTTTTGTGGATTTCCACGCAGAAGCTACTGCAGAAAAAATGGCTTTTGCCTGGCACGTGGACGGGCAGGTTTCCGTGATTGCCGGAACGCACACACACATCCCCACCAGCGATGCCCGCATTATGCCCCGTGGTACCGGCTACATCACTGATGTGGGAATGACCGGTGCCTACCGTTCCGTAATTGGAATGGACAAAGAAACAGCTATCAAACGATTTTTGCTGGGTACGCCTCATAAATACAAATCTGCTAATGGCGATAATCGCGTTTGTGGTTTGCTTACGGATGTAGATTCCGAAACAGGTAAATGCGTGAAAATCGAGCCCATCGTATATCCTGAATTTAGAACCGGAGAATGATGTCTGATCAAATTCTTTTAGAAGCCCGAAATATCAGTAAGGAGTACCCCTCCCAAAGTGGTGGCCCAGCCTTAACTATTCTGAATGATGTTTCACTGACGGTGAACCGAAAGAGTTTGATTTCCATTGTTGGCGCCAGTGGTTCCGGGAAAAGTACTTTATTGCATATTCTAGGCGGACTCGACCGCCCTACTCAGGGGCAGATTTTGTTTGATGGCTATGATATCAGCACCTATAGCGAAGACAAGCTGGCACATTTCAGAAATACCAGTATAGGATTCGTTTTTCAGTTTCATCATCTGTTGCCTGAATTTACTGCGCTTGAAAATGTATTTATGCCCGGCTTGATTTCCGGTAAGAAAATGGAAGAAATCAAAACACGTGCCTCTTCCCTACTCGGGAAATTGGGATTAAGCCACAGAGAACAACATCGTCCCGCCCAACTTTCCGGCGGTGAACAACAACGAGTAGCCGTAGCTCGCGCCCTGATGAATAAGCCCAAAATCATCATGGCCGACGAACCCACCGGAAACCTGGACACCAAAAATACCGGTAATCTGCTGGACACACTGCTCCAAATCCGCGAAGAAGAGCAAGTAGCCCTATTGATGGTCACCCACGACATGAACATCGCCCAAAAATCTGAGTTTACGTATAGGCTTGAGGAAGGGGCTTTGAGGTTGGGGTAGTTTAGTTTTTAAGCTGTGAACCGCAAGACTCTCTAATCACCAAACTCGTGATTAGCTCCACATTTTCTACCAAATCTCCCTTTTCCTGAATAGTAGCTATGAGCTTGGAAGCCGCCTTTTTACCTACGTCATATGCAGGCTGATTTACTGTTGTTAATGGGGGCGTAACAAGCTTTGCTCTTATATCATTTGTAAAACCGACAATAGCAATGTCTTCCGGTATTCTTAAATTTGCCTCCTTAATAGCATCCATAGCCCCAAAAGCAACTGGGTCATTAACAGCTACAATTGCACGTGGTCTGTCTTTTTCCGGTAGCATCAACAACTCATTCATTGCATCATAACCGCCTTTTTCATTGTAGCCATTTTCAACTATTAATTTCTCATCAATCGCTAAACCGTTTTTAATCATGGCCATGTTAAAACCGTCAAAACGAGCTTTACCGATAGACACATTTTTTGGTCCACTAAGATAACCGATTTTTTTATAGCCCAATTTTATGAGGTGCTCAGTAATTTGTTGCGTTGCGGCTTGGTCATTCACCTTTATACAACTTGCCCCTAAATTTTCTATACAGCGATCAAAAAAGACTATGGGTATTCCAGAATTAATTAACTCCTCATAAAAGCTAAAATCATCCGTTGTTAAACTGCTAGAAATTAAAATTCCATCAACCCTTTTAGACTTTAAGGCTTGAATCACCTTTTTTTCTTTTTCAAAATTATCAGAAGTGTTCGTTAATAGAATTTGATATTCTTTTGAATCTAAAACTTCTTCAATGCCTCTAACTACATCCGGGAAAAAGGAGTGTGAAATTTCAGGTATCACAACTCCAACTGTAAATGTTTTGCTCGATACGAGACTTTTTGCTACCAAATTGGGCGTATAGCCCATTTCCTTGACCTTAGCTAAAATTCTCTTTTTTGTTTTTACATCTACATTCGGACTATTATTTACCGCTCTGGATACTGTCATTGCAGAAACTCCAAGTTCTGCTGCTACTTCTTTAAGCGTTACACTTCCATTTTTATTATGATTCTTTTTGGGCATAACTTTTTTAAAATAAAGCGAATATAGGATTAAGAATCCCTGTAGTTAATAATATTTGTTAGGTTAAAAATACTGTAAACAACAGTATCAAAATTGGTTCATAAATTCCAGATTAATTAAACATGATAAGAATAACTTATTGTCAGAAGATTATATGTATAATATTTAACTATTTTCAACACCTGATGGTATATCTTTCACACCTCTAAACCCTATATGAAACATATTGTTATCTGGAGGAGTGTTGCTTCTAGCCGAGACTCTATAGCCATGGCAATATGATTTATGGCACATAAATGAACCTCCACGAATAACTACTTGGCTGTTCTGATTAGGTCTATAAGGTTTATCTCTATCAGCGTATGAACGAAACCAACTGGACGTCCACTCCCAAACATTACCACCCATATCGGTTAAACCCATTTCCGTTTCGCCAAATTCACCAACCGGTGATGTCATTATAAAGCCATCATCAGCAATATTACGAAACGGAAATTCGCCAACCCATGTGTTTGCCATAAATTTTCCATTCTTTACGAGCTCACGTCCCCAGGCATAAGGGTCTTCTCTGTTTGTAATGCCTCTAGCTGCGTGTTCCCATTCAATTTCTGTTGGCAGGCGCTTTCCGGCCCATTCCAGATAAGCTTCGGCATCGTGTCTGGTTAACAGTGTAACAGGATGATTATCGGGTGCTTTGGGATGTAATTTTCCTAAAGGATACTCCCAATTCACACCCTCTTTTATAATCCATTGCGCTAAGTCAAAATCAAAAACAATTCCATCACCGATGCGATCAGAATAGGTTTTATATCCGGTTTCTTCAACAAATTCTCTGAAATCTGCTACTGTCACTAAGTTTCTATCCATGTAAAAAGAAGCAACTTCAGTAGTGAATTCAGGTTGTTCTTCCGGCAAACCTGCATTAGACCCAATAGTTGCCTTACCTCCGGGTATTAAAACCATCTCTTTAGGTGCATTGCCCTGAAGCTCCGAAATCTGAGCAATGTTGTATTTAGCTTCTCGCTCTCCTCCCAGAGATTCACGTGTAATACCTGAGCAACAATCCTTTTCTTCAGAAGTGTTTTCAGCAGAACAACCACTGAACATTACTATTAGAGTAATTGCTAGAATAAATTTTAGAGACCAGTTATTCATCATACAAATATGCTACTGAGATTTTTTTTGAAAAACCCTTACATAGTCAACTTCATAAGTTATTGGAAACTCCGAATATTCCGGATTTCCACCATTTGAGCCAAGTGCTAAATTTAACAAAATGAAATGCGGTTGCCTAAAAGGGTTATAGCCATTGCTTTGGGTAGACTTTTCTACATCAATTTTATTTAAGAGTTCATCATTCAAGTAAATTTTAATGTAATCCTCATCCCAAATCATCTTCCAGATATGAAATCTTTCCGCCCAGTCTGGTACTGAATTTTGTAATTCGTTCAGCGGTATTTTTACGGAATCCCAAATTACACGCCTGGAATTTTCCTCAGCCCAGGCAGCATTTGCGAGTACGGTTGGTTCATCCTGATATCTGTAAAACTCCATAATGTCAACCTCTCCTCTTTCCGGCCACCTGCCCTCATCACCAAGTGTCCAAATTGCCGGCCATGATCCCAAGAGCGTATCAATCCGTGCTCTGACTTCCATAATGCCATATTTGAAAGAGAATTTTCCTTCACTTCTCAGTGATGATGAGGTGTAATGCACCATTTCTCTGTTCAAACGCCAGTTATCACTTTTAGGATCAAAGTCAGGATTAATAAAAGACTCTCTCCTTGCTTCTATAATCAGCCTGCCATCTTTTATAAATGCATTTTCCGGTTGATACCATTGAAGCTCATAATTTCGGGTAAAACCAAGTTCAAAATTCCACTTAGTCTCATCGGGCGAACCATCAACATTAAACTCATCTGACCATATCAGTTCATAGCCTTCCGGAATTGTTGGTGGCGATGTATCGGGTTCGTAAGGACTAACCATATCAAACCTATCAGGATTTAAGCGATTGTATTCAGCATTTTGCATTAAACCTAAAAAGATTGGTTCCTGATGAGTACTTAACCATTCATTGGCTAGATCAACCATTTTTTCAAAATCTTCAAATTCATCAATAGGAATATTTTGAGTTTCGCTAATATCGTTAGCTAAATCGTACAACTCGATGGTATTATCGGATAGATTCAGGTATTTACCATCTCCCATGACCATTGCTACCCAATCTCTGTCGTAGTTTCTCCAAAACAATGCTTCATGTGGATGACCATCTTTATCGCCTGTGAGATATGGAACCAGATTAACGCCATCTAACTCATTTTTAGGCGTCACATCAGCATAGTCTACTATAGTTGCAAAAATATCTAATGAACTGATTGGGTGATGAAAATCTATTCCTTTTGGAACAACTGCCGGCCATTGCATTGCGAAAGGTACTCTTACTCCACCCTCATAAAAAGTACCTTTAACTCCTCTCAAGGGAGTGTTATCAGCGGTATTATCAAAAGTGGGGCCTCCATTATCTGAGAGGAAATAGA
Organism: Balneolales bacterium; assembly: GCA_007116685.1. Lineage (GTDB taxonomy): Bacteria > Bacteroidota > Rhodothermia > Balneolales > Natronogracilivirgulaceae > SKIC01. The sequence continues at coordinate 2,803 of SKIC01000208.1, read as the reverse complement.
TAAGGGTATTTTCATCTAAATTTAGTTCCTCTAGCGTGTCTAAAAGTTCACCGACACCATCATCTATTGCGCTAATCATAGCGGCATATGTTCTTCTCCTCTCGTCCTCTATATGTTCGAACCTGCTGAGATGCTTCTCGGTTGCCTGCAATGGCGTATGTGGAGCATTATATGATAAAAATAAAAAGAAGGGTGTATTATCAGCGTGCCGCCTTACAAAATCGACCGCTTCACGAGAAAGCGCATCTGTTAGATATTCCTGCTCATCTATTCGACCATTATTTCTCATGATACGAGTTCGGTATCCATCCCACTGTGCAGTTGCTTCTGTTTTATCTCTCACATTCCACATATTTGGAAAGTAATGATGACCGCCGGATAAGAAGCCGTAAAATTCATGGAAACCACGTTGTAAAGGGTACAAAGACTCGTGAGCGCCTAAGTGCCATTTCCCAATTATTGAATTTGTGTAACCTGCTTCTTGGAGAGCATCAGCAAGAGTTTGTTCAGTTAGTGGTAAGCCCATTGTAGAATCTTTAGGAGCAAACAAAGGGTTTCTACTTGCCCCAAAACGGTCTTGATATCTACCAGTAATTAAACCAGAACGACTTGGTGCGCAAACAGCGTGAGTTACATAACCTCTAGTGAATCGCACTCCGTTATTCGCAATTCTATCGATGTTTGGTGTGGGGATTTCTGTACTTCCATTAAAACCAACGTCCGCATATCCTTGATCATCAGTGAGAATTATAATCAAATTTGGAGCAGCGGGTACCTGTTCTTGTGCAGATATTGCGCTAATCATAAATCCAATTAAAAAAATAGCCACGAAAACTAATGACCTAAGCTGCATTTTTATCCTATTCCTTATTGATATTTTCTCAGTTTCGACTCTCACACCAAAAGTGTCTGGATTTTTAAAACATTTTATGTTAACGTTAACACAAAATAGCAACAATCTCATAAATTTCAACCCTAAAAGTTAAACATAAGTTTAAAAAATTAACTCAATCGGTATCAAAATGAATGTATTAGTGATAGGCGGAGCTGGTTACATTGGCTCACACATAGTGTATGAATTAATTGATAATGATCACAATGTAACCGTATTGGATAACTTGTCTACAGGTCGTATTGAAAACATTTCTCCAGATGCAAATCTTGTTGTTGGCGATATGAATGATCTTGGGTTGTTGAATATACTCTTACGTAGAGATGAAAAATTCGATTCTGTGTTCCACTTTGCTGCTTTAAAAGCAGCCGGTGAATCTATGGATAAGCCCGAGAAATATACGCTCAACAATACTATTGCCACACTAAACTTGCTTAATGTCTTACTCGAAAATGATATTAAAAACTTTGTTTTTTCATCGTCTGCTGCAACATATGGTAATCCGGAGTATCTCCCTATAAATGAGTCTCATCCAAATAAACCAATCAATTACTATGGCTTTACTAAATTAGCTATTGAGCAAACATTAGCCTGGTATAGTCAACTGAAAGGTTTACGTTTTGCCGCACTTAGATACTTTAATGCTGCCGGATATGATATAGATGGCAGAATAAGAGGGAAAGAACAAAATCCTGCCAATTTATTACCAATCGTTATGGAGGTGGCGACCGGAGATCGCAAAAAAATGCAGGTTTATGGGAAAGATTACCCAACCCGTGATGGATCATGTATTAGAGATTATATCCATGTTAAGGATTTAGCTACGGCCCATGTTAAAGCGATGGAATACTTGCGCACCGAAAATGAAGACTTGGTTTTAAACTTAGCCACCGGTGAAGGATACACTGTTCTTGAAGTAATAAAAGAAGTTGAGACTGTCGTTGGTTTTCCAATTAATTACGAGATTTCTGGCCGCAGAGAGGGTGATCCAGCTGAGTTGGTAGCTACTTCTTCTCTTGCTTACGAAAAAATAGGTTGGAAAGCCGAATACTCGGATTTGAATACTCTGGTGAAGAGTATGTGGAAAATCTACAGAAGCTAACGCATCGTGAGTATGAATTAAATAAGCTAAAAAAAAATCCTTCTGAGTACTAAAACTCAGAAGGATTCAAACATAAGGCTTAATAACGTGTTACTTATTTAATATCCATAACCTGGGTTTTCAACCATATTCGGATTCTCAGTTACACGATTAATCCCTAGTGGCAAATAATAGTGTCTCTCTGTAAAAACTCTATCGTTACCTTCTACATTCTTAAATGAAATCTGGTAATTGCCAGTATCCCAGTTTTTTATCCATTCGATACCGGTTGCTCTATAACCGTTGAGAACTTCATGCGCAATTCTCCATCGTCTCAAGTCCCAGTACCTGTGGTTTTCAAAAGCTAATTCGACTTGTCTTTCCTGACGAATTAATTCTTCGTTAATTGAACCTCTGCTTGGCATGCCAGCTCTGCTTCTAATGGTGTTAATGTATTGCAGGGCCTCACCTGTCATACCAAGATAATAAGCAGCTTCAGCAGCATTTAAGTATGCCTCACCCAATCTCATTACAATGATATCATTGTTATCGGGATTATCTCCACTTGTAACAAACCTTTCGTTTGAACGCTTTCTTACGTGGAAACCTGATCTATTTCTGTTTCTTGGAGGTCCGACTGCCGGCCAAACGCCATCGATAGTACCATCTGTGACTAAATTTCCATCTACTATAGTACCCGAGTGGAAATATATGGTTTGATCAAACAATTCCATTTCCTGATAAAAAACGGAAGCTAAAAAGCGTGGATCTCTATCCAAAACAAATTCTTGTAAAGACCACTCCCGGCCTGTTACTTCTCCCCTTGGAAT
>SKIC01000248.1 GCA_007116685.1 Balneolales bacterium | reverse complement strand
TAATCGGTTTCCTGCTTGGGAATCACCAAAGTGTGACCTTTACTTTTGGGATTAATGTCCAGAAATGCAAAATGATGCTCGTCTTCGGCAATTTTGTAGCAGGGGATTTCTCCGTTAATGATTTTTGTAAAAATGGTAGCCATAATAATCAGGTTTTAAGCAGGTTTAATATCCAACAGCAATCGCAATAATAATAAAAACTATCGCAATCAGATAAAGCCAAAGAATTCGGGTGAACATCCATTTTGCCCAAACTTCATAAGGAATTTTCGCAATCCCCAAAACGCCCATCAAAACGCCGGAGGTTGGAATAATCATATTTGTGATGCCATCGCCCATTTGGAAAATCAAAACTACGGTTTGGCGGCTAATCCCAATTAAATCCCCGAGTGGTGCCATAATGGGAATAGTTAACGCTGCTTGTCCGCTACCGCTTGGTACAATAACATTCAGTAAGGTTTGCACACCAAGCATCAAACTTGCAGATGCATACGTATTGAGATTATCGAGAGAACTGGATAAGTGGAAAAGGATAGTATCCACAATTTGTCCATCTGTAATCACAATCAAAATTGCACGCGACAAAGCGATAATTACAGCAGCAGCCATCACGTCTTTCATGCCGCTAAGGAATGCGGTGGCTGACTCATCTCCACTCAAACGACCTGCGATAGCAGAAAAAACAGCCAAAGCGATAAATAAAGCAGATAATTCAGGAATATACCAGCCAAGTGAAATCACACCATAAATCAACATCACCAATGTTCCAAAAAACATGATTAGTACTGCTACGTGACCCATGGTGATATCCGGGATTTCATCATCAAATTTGTCCTCTTCCCGGTTTTTATCCAAAGTGTAAACCAGAGATTTTGTTGGATCTTTGTATACCATGTTCGCATAACGATAAACCAAAATGATTCCCGCTATGGTCATTATCAGCCAAACTACCATTCGGAAACCGGCACCTGAAAAAATGGCGATTTCTGCTAATCCCTGAGCGATTCCTACCGTGAACGGATTATACACAGCTCCCGCAAAGCCAATATGCGCCCCCACGTACGGAACGGCAACGCCGGTGATAGAATCATAACCCAAAGCAAGGGACAGCGTTACAAATAGTGGGATAAAAACGATGGTTTCTTCGCTCATCCCAAAAGTGGCTCCCATTATGGAGAAAAGTATCATGAAAAAGGGGATGTAAACCGGTCGCCAAGCCGGATTTTCTGAAAAAAACTTTGCCGCACGACGAATAACGACATCGAAAGCACCCGTTCTCTGGATAATTGAAAAAGCTCCTGCAACAATAAAGATGAATACGATAATTGCCATGCCGTAGGAATCATTAAATCCACGTACCGGCGCCAAAAATAAATCCGTAATCGAAGTGGGGTTGGCATCGACGTACTGAAAGGAATCGGGGTCAACAATTTCTCTGCCATCAACTTCTACCCGGTCAAAACTTCCGCCGGGAATTACCCAAGTTAATCCGGCGAAGAAAACCATCACCAGTAAAACAAGAATCAGGGTATTAGGGGTTTTAATTTTTGATACGCTACCCATACACAGTAAATTTTCAGAATACCTTCGTTATTATTTCAAAATCACCGGAGCAAAGTAACCGCCTGTGCTATCAACAGCAACACCGGTTTCCAGCCAATCGGGTATAATTGGCATCTTTTCAATCAACATATCACCAAAGCGCTCACCAATATTTGAGTGCAGGCGCAAATTTCTGTCCGTTCTGGCAACTCGATTATTGATTTCAAATAAGAAGGCCACTGCATTGAGATTTCTATCGTGGCTCACCAAACTCACTCTTCCATCCAAGTGATAGCGTAAGCCATTCATTTGCAGGATTTCTGAATAACTGCGTTCAAATTCTTCCATGGCAGGCTCCATCATTTTTAGGACGAATTCAATCCCTGTTACGCTTGTTCGATTTCGGCCAAAGCCTGTTGATTCGGGTAGTTGTAATTCCGGGTCTTTTGCAATAAATGGCTCCACGTATTGCAAACCGTATCTCAATCGATAATCGGTTATGTCATCATATGGCCAAAAATCAACTGCAACAAATAAATGGATGCCATCAGGTAATTTATTTTTTTGTGCAAATTCGTCCCGTAACATTCGGGCAATATTTCTGTGCTTTGTGAGATTTTGATCGTGTTTGTGCGCATCATTAGTTAACACACACATCAATAATATAGCATCCGGGTGACCGGGGTCTTCCATCACGATGATTCTTGCCTGTTCCGGCACCTGAATATCCGTATGCTCCCAAAAGCGGCTGTACCAATCGTTCAAACCTTTTTCCCGATATAAAAACGGAATCATAGCCAATTCACGTTGGGTCAAGCGTATCTGCTGATTGCCGCGCTCTGTGCTCAGAAATCTATCCTGAGGTTTCGTACGAAAATCATCCTCCTGAGCCCATAAAAGGGCAGAGCCAAGGATTAATACAATGGAAACGAGCGTTGTTTTTAGCATTTCTGAAAATAGGAGTTCTGGAGGAAAGGCTCAGCGGTTTTTTATGGAAATGGAGTCGTGTGATTATCCGTAGCAGAAACGTGTCAGGTTTTAGCCTATGGATACGGGGGTATCTCTGCGTTCGACGTTCAATCTTCTAAAAAATATCCAATTTCATTCTGCGCCGGATTCTGTTCCAATCTCCGATTCATTTTTCGCCGGCGCATTTGCCCATATCGTTCTTTTTACCCCCTGGGTATCGCTGTGCTCAACCACGGGCTACCAATATTCCGCTCCTCCGGAGCTGGGTGCCTATCAATTATTGGGAACTGCATCCAAATAAATTCCAAATTCCCAAATTCGTTCGACGTTCGACGTTCGACGTTCAACCTTCGACAAAATCCTCTATCTTCTAGGCTATGATTCAAATTCAAAAAGATACTCTGACGCGCTATTTGTATGCCAACGATGCTTCTATGTATGAGGAGGCACCGGAGGGCGTTTTCTTTCCAAAAAACACTGCGGATTTACAAAACCTCGTGGCTTTCGCACGTTCGCAGAAAAAGAGTATTACCGCACGTGCAGCAGGAACAAGCCTGGCCGGGCAAACTACCGGAGCAGGCATCATCGCTGATGTTTCCCGATTTATGACGAACATTTTGGATTATGATTCCAATAGTCGAAAAATTCATGTAGAACCCGGAGTTATCCGCGACACTATAAACAGAAAAACAGCCATTGATGGTCTTCTTTTTGGTCCGGATACATCAACTACCAATCGCTGTATGATTGGCGGTATGATTGGCAATAATTCCTCAGGTTCTTATTCCATCACCTACGGAACAACCCGAGAGCATACACTGAGTATGGATTGTGTTCTCAGTGATGGATCTCTGGTAACATTTAAAGCACTTAGCGATTCTGAACTTGATGAAAAATGTGCACTTCCTACTCTTGAGGGAAAGATTTATCGGGAAATACTCTCATTATTGCATCAGCACAAAGATTTGATTTTTTCATCTTACCCGCATCCGGAAGTGACCCGAAGAAATACCGGTTATGCCTTGGATGAACTTTGCAAGATGTCGCCCATTACACCCGGCGGACCGCCTTTTAATCTTTGTGCTCTGCTTTGTGGAAGCGAAGGAACTCTGGCTCTTACGGCTTCAGCTGAATTGAATCTTGTTGATTTACCGAAATTCAAAACGCTACTCATTCCTCATTTTGAAAATCTTGATGATGCAATGCACGCCACCGTTCGGGCGGTGGCTCATCATCCGGCTGCAGTGGAATTGCTCGACAAACACGTTCTTGATGCCACAAAAGGCAATACCGAGCAAAACAGAAATCGATTTTTCTTACAGGGAGATCCGGAATGTATTTTGCTTATTGAGTGCTTTGGCGAAACTCAACAAGAAGCAGAACAAAAAGCGTTTGCCATTCAGCAGGATTTAAACCGTGCGTATGCGGCACCTTTATTCAGCCATGCAGATGATATGAGACGAGCTTGGGATTTACGAAAAGCCGGACTTGGTTTATTGATGGGAATGGTCTCAGATGAAAAAACGCCCACCTTCGCTGAAGATACTGCCGTAAGGGTAGCTGATTTACCGGATTATGTACGCGATTTCCGCTCTCTGATGGATAAATACAACACTAATTGCGTGTTCTATGCCCATGCGTCGGTCGGTGAATTGCACTTGCGTCCCGTACTTGATATAAAAACGGAAAAAGGATTGAAGGCAATGAAATCCATGGCGGAGGAAGTTGCGGATTTGGTGAAAAAATATCGTGGTTCCTTATCCGGAGAACATGGTGACGGACGTGCGCGAGCCGGGTATATTCACAAGGTTTTGGGTGATGAGATGATGCCCATTCTGGAGCAAGTTAAACGCATCTGGGACCCGGAAAACATCTTCAATCCCGGCAAAATAGTATTCTCGGAACCGATAGATACTCACCTGCGATACCACCCGAAATGGAAACCGGTTGATGTACTCACCGTTTTTAAATGGAAGAGATTTCACAGTTTTTCAGAAGCGGTAGATATGTGTAACGGCGCAGGTGTTTGCCGAAAACGTTCTGAAAGCGGTGGCACTATGTGTCCAAGTTATATGGCTACTTTGGATGAAAAAGACAGCACCCGCGGACGAGCAAACGTTTTTCGTCAGGTTTTTACCGGGATGCAAAAAGAGGCTTTTTCTTCTGAGGAAATCAAAGAAGCATTGGATTTATGCCTGAGTTGCAAAGCCTGCAAATCCGAGTGTCCGGCAAATGTGGATATGGCTGCGATGAAGGCCGAGTTCCTTAACGGCTGGCAAGAACAAAATGGCAAGACTTTGGCCGACTGGTTTTATGGACGTCCTTCGCTGTTTTATCCATTAGCCTCTCTTTTTCCACGAATCACAAACGTATTTGCGCAATCGGAATTGGGAAAAACCTTGCTTTATGAATTTTTAGGCATAGCAAGAGAACGAAATTTGCCTGCTTTTGCCGAAACGCCCTTTCATTCATGGTGGAAGAAAAGGCAAAAGGCATCTAATACAGGAGATTACGTCGTGCTTTTAGTGGATTACTTCACCAATTATCATAATCCTGAAATTGCTATAGCCGCCGTACACGTACTTGAAAAAATGGGCTTCCAGGTAATCATTGAAGCCCCTGTTGAGACGGGACGCACACAGATTTCGCGAGGCTTGCTAAATGATGCTAAAAAAGTTGCCGCCAATAATATTTCCAATTGGCACGAATACAGTAAGCAGGGAATACCATTCGTTTGTTTGGAGCCATCCGAATTATCTACGATTAAGGATGAGTATCTGGACTTTTTTGATGGTGAAACCGACACCATGGCTCATCACATTGCTGAGCGAAGTTCGCTTTTAGAAGATTTTGTTGCCTCTCACGCAGATCGTATCCCTGCGGATATGCAACCGGGGAGAAACCGCACGGTGATTGTCCACGGGCACTGCCACACCAAAGCCCTTGGAAATACCGATAGCTTGATGTCGGTTTTATCTGCTATGGGATACCTCCCCCGCCGAATTGATGCCGGATGTTGCGGCATGGCAGGCAGTTTCGGCTACGATTCCAAAAAATACGACATCTCCATGCAAATCGGCTCACAGCGTCTCTTCCCGGAAATCGATTCTGACCCCAAAAGCATCATCTGCGCCCACGGCTTCTCCTGCCGCCACCAAATCTCCGATGGCACGAAGAGAATTGCGAAGCATCCTGTGGAGTTGATTGATGGGGGGATTAGGGGATAGGTGATAGGGGTTTTTGTCGAAGGTCGAAGGTCGAACGGTGTGGCTTACCCTCAAGGCTGTCACCAGATCAATTTACCAAAGAGCTTAATCAGGGTGGCCACCCTGATTATCGCGTCAACATTTGGTCGAAGTTAACTTCGACCAAAATGTTACATGTTAACTAAAAACGTCAACTATATTTAGGCATCAACAGTCGTATACTATATTCTTTCGAATTACTACTCATTGCTATTTTTTGAAAAATCAGTTTACAAAAGATTATTAAAAGCTTGCTGAAAGAACAAATTTGAAATAACAGTAATTTGAGAAGGTTTTCCTATTTCTTGTTTCAGTTGCGTTAGCTTATCTATATTTTAGCAATCCGCAGTAGTGGACGACTGCTTTATAAATTCCGGTCGTCGGGGACGACGACCTGCCTTATGGTGGATTCCAAATTTATGAATGTGATTTTTAGCGCCTTCTCAGCCTTTCGTAACTGGCTTCCAAATCTATCATCGGCTCGGGATAGGATTCAGGTTTTTTGGATGATTTCCAAGGCTCGTGGATTAGTTCATCAGGTAAATCTTTCAGCTCCGGTAGCCAGTGACGCACATAACGGCCATCGGAGTCGTAGCGCTCGGCTTGGGAAATGATGTTGAAATATCGGTCGCGCGGGTCATTTCCTACACCGCTTACATAGGCCCAATTCCCCCAATTACTGCACACATCGTAGTCAATCAATTGGGATTCAAACCAATAGGCGCCCATTCGCCAATCCAGATTTAGATTTTTGGCAAAAAAAGACGCCACGTTCTGCCTCCCGCGATTCGACATAAATCCCGTTGCTGCTAACTCACGCATATTGGCGTCGATGAGTGGAAATCCCGTTGTTCCGGCTTTCCATTTTTCAAACCACTCCGGGTTTGTATCCCAATCTACTTCTACCCGTTTTAAGCCATCTTCATAGAAAAGGCTGTCGCCATATTTCAAGGCGATAAATCGAAAATAATCCCGCCAGATTAACTCAAAAATCATCCAATACGTGGAGCTGTTTTTAGTACGTTCGCTTTCGTAACGCTGTACCTCGTAATTGATGGTTCTGGGTGAAATACATCCATTGGCCAGCCAAGGCGAAAACTTGGAGGAATAGTCGGCACCTAACATCCCATTTCGGGTTTCTTTGTAGGTTTTTAGATGATCTCCATCCCAAAAATAATGCTGTAATCTTCGCAAGGCCTCTGCCGCTCCACCCTTAAACGGTAAAACGATGCGATTATCAAACTCAGGCTCCTCCAATCCGAAATAACTGAGATTTGGAATCACTTCTGTAGAAATCCCCTGTGGCAGTGATGGAATTTCCGGAATTGGAATCAACGCTCTAACAGAACTGTATTTTTCCACTTTTTTTCGAAATGAGGTAAACACATCAGGAACACCACCGGCTTCCATGGGAAGATCATCGGGATGAAAAAGCGTAGCGCCCCAACAACTTTTCCAGGCGATATCCATTTCGTATAATTCTTCCGTAACCGCAGTTTCTGTGTCGACTTCCTCTCTGGTAACCTCCTCCTGAAACGTTACAAATCGCACATCGTATTCGTCGCAAAGGTCAGGAATAACCTTTTCGGGCGGTCCCACTCTGATGACCAAATCGGATCCACGTGCCTGAAGTTCTTCCCGCAGTGCTTGTACACTTTCCAGCATAAATTTTGCGCGATGCGCACCGCATTTTGGGAAGCCATACTCCGTATCTGCAAACCAAACAGGATCCAGACAAAACAAGGGAATTAATTGATCAGCACCTTCGATAGCTTTTGAAAGCGCCTCGTTATCATCCAGACGTAAATCGTTACGAAACCAATGCAGATGTGTGGACATAGTTCTATTTATTTATCCGTTATTTCGATTTCTTTTTCCTACATGAATCACTGCAGTAAACAACATTCTCCCAGTTACGTTTCCATTTTTTACGCCAAGTAAAAGGCCGCTGACAAACAGGGCAAATTTTATTGGGCAGATACGATTTGTTGCCTTTATGACTCATCAGCGTTTTTTAACGTGTTTTTGAAGTATCCGTTGATTTTCGGTCCTCACTTCCCGGCTACCTTTTTTACTCCAAAGTGCGCTACTTGCTCGCTTGTAGGAAGCTTTGATATCGGTGATTATTGGCTTTGGATAATCCTGTCCAATCACGCAACCGTACACATTTTGCTCCATATCGCTCATTTTCCAGGGCTCATGAATCAGAGGAGCAGGCACATTTTTTAATTCAGGAATCCACTCTCTGATAAAATCACCATTTGCATCCTGATCAATAGATTGCTTTACCGGATTATAAACTCTGATAGTATTAACACCCATTACACCGGCTTGCATTTGAAATTGAGGATAATGTATACCCGGCTCAAAATCCAAAAACTGGCTTCCCAAATGCAGCGAGCCTTGTTTCCAATCCAACCATAAATGATGCGTTAAAAACGATACCAGCATGGCTCGCATACGAAAATTGAGATAGCCGGTAGTCATAACCGAACGCATACAAGCATCAACCATCGGGAAGCCCGTTTGCCCGTATTGCCAGGCCTCAAAAGTCTCTTGGTTCCATTCTGTGCGAATATCATCAAAGCCACGATTCATGTTTTCAAACTCAATTCGGCACTCTGATTCAAACTTTTGGACAAAATGGCAATGCCAGCCCAATCGGGATTGAAAACTGCGCAATCCTTTTTTTGAGGGTGCTTTGTCGTAGTTTTCTTTCATGAACTGATAAATCTGGCGGATACTCAAATTTCCCCAAGTTATGTAGGGAGATAATCGACTGCACCCATAGCGAGCCGGACCGGGTTTGGAGATGGAACTGCTGTACTCCGCACAACGCTCAAACACAAAACTGCGGAGTGTCTTCCACGCCATTTCTTCCCCACCCGTTTGAAAATCTACGTGTGGCGTCTGCCAGGCTTCCGGAATCTGATCTTGGAGAATATTGAACGCAGACAAATCCAGCTTTTCGGTTTTTAAGGCACTCAAATCCACGTGATCTTGCTCAGCTGTCATCACTTTTCGCCAATACGGGCGCCAATCATCCCGATTGCCTAATCCCCGACGAACGGCATTGGTTGGAAACTCGGTCCAGGTGATATCGTTTTCCCTGGAAAATCGAGCTATGTTTTTATCTCTCGTAAATGTCAGGTCAATTCCGGTTTCTTCGTAACTCAAAATTTCTTTGAGCTCATAAACCTGCACAAACTTGGATAGAAAATGTTCAACTTCATCAAAAATCACATGCAAGTGATGACCGTATTCAGCCAATTTATGGCGCATATCTTCGAGAGATTGCCAAACAAAACGCCAATGACGATCATTGTAATGCGTATCTGCTACCAAAGAGGGCTCAAAAAAATAACATAGTGTTACAGATTCATTTCTGGCAGACATCTCCGCAAGTGGAGCATGATCCTGAAGTCTTAAATCTCTCTTAAACCAGATTAACGTGCGTTGTTTTTTCACAATTTATTTCAAAAAAGCGGTTTCAGATATTGTATTCATTCTTGTGCCCACAAACACCGTAATAGCTAAGAAAATTCGTACCTTACCAACTTGCCAAGCCGGCAAAGGACTAACGTATCGCACAAAGTATTCGAAGTATTATGAAAAAAAACGAGCCTGTTAATTACGCGAAATTATCGCTGGAAGCACATATTCAACACAAAGGCAAACTCACAATTGACAGCAAACTCCCTCTTAAAACAAAGACCGACTTAAGTATCGCTTATACGCCCGGCGTTGCTGAGCCCTGTAGAGTAATCGCTGAAGATGTTGGAAAAGCATACGACCTCACCATCAAAGGAAATCTGGTGGCCGTAGTAAGTGATGGTTCTGCTGTTTTAGGATTGGGGAATATTGGTCCCGAAGCGAGCCTTCCCGTTATGGAAGGAAAATGTGCACTCTTTAAAGGATTTGCAAATGTAGATGCCGTTCCTATTGTACTCGACAGCCGAGATGTTGAGCAAATTATCCGAACTGTAAAAATGATTTCGCCTACTTTTGGAGGGATAAATCTGGAGGACATCGCGGCTCCCCGTTGTTTCGAAATTGAAGAGAGACTGAAGGCTGAATTAGATATTCCTGTAATGCATGATGATCAACACGGTACTGCGATAGTAACTATGGCCGGATTAATCAATTCTTTGCGTGTTACCGGAAAGAAAATGGAAGACATTAGTGTAGTGATTAATGGCGCCGGCGCTGCGGGTGTATCTATTATAAAATTGCTGCTCCATGTGGGTGTCCGGGAAGTAATTATGGTTGATTCCAGAGGCACGATTTACGAAGGCCGTGAAGAGCTTAACAGCATGAAACAGGAAATGGCAAAAATCACCAATAAAAACATGGTTATTGGTAGTCTTGCCGATGCAGTTAAAGATTCGGATGTATTTATTGGCGTTTCGGTTCCCGGTGTTTTGACTAAGGAAATGATAAAATCTATGGCGCCCAATCCTATCATTTTCGCCATGGCTAATCCTATCCCCGAAATTATGCCTGATGAAGCTCAGGCTGCCGGCGCTGCTGTAGTAGCTACAGGACGGTCAGATTTCCCAAATCAGATCAATAATGTATTGGCTTTTCCTGGTTTGTTCAGAGGCATTCTGGATTGCCGCGCTTCGGATTTTACCCGTGATATGTTTATCGCTGCTGCTCACGCCATTGCTGATAGTGTTGAGAATCCGAGTCCGGAAGAAGTGATTCCAAATCCTTTTCAGCGAGATGTGCCGGAGAAAGTTGCGAAAGCCGTTATTGATACACACCGGGAAGCTGTTCTAAAGCAGAAAGAAAAATAGCCGTTGCCCAAAATGCCTTATGGTCCTATGGTTTCCATAATTCTGGATAAGTAATCGAACAAAATCTGGAAAAACTGATTGAAAGCAACCGGAATGTAAGGCATTACCAAAAGCAGCATACTTAGTCCGATAAGCACTTTCAAAGGTAAGGCGATAAAAAACACGTTTGCCTGGGGCATGATTCGTGCAAAAATAGCGAAGGATAAATCCATCAAAAACAACACGACTATAAACGGTGCCGCTATTTGGATTCCGACGATAAATAATTGCCCGGCCATATCCATAAACACCGGCGCAGCCATGGAAAAATCCATATTTCCTATCGGAATAACTTCAAAACTTTTCTGCATAGCACGCAGATAAATCTGTTCCCCACCAATCCCTAAAAAGAGAACCGTGCCAAACAAAATTAATAACTGACTGACTAGTGCATTCTGGTTCTGGGTTAGAGGATCTACGATATTGGCAAAACCAAGACCAATCTGAATGCTCACAAACTGTCCGCCTAATTGAACCCCGCCGAAAATAATCTGCCCGATTAATCCCATCGTAACCCCAACCAATAACTCTTTTACGATAGCTATCACTAATTCTAAGGCTGTAATATTCGGGGCTATCACCGCCCCTTGCATAGGTATTACAGGATAAAGCATAATCGTAACTACGACTGCAAAAAATACCTTCACCTGATTTGGAAACATTTGGGAACCAAAGAAGGGAGCCGAGGCAATAACACCTGCGACTCTGACGAAAATCAGAAAGGAAGCCAGAATAAACTCAGGTGAAAAAATATTCATGGCTGTTGGATCTTACTGCGCTATCGAGGGGATAAAATCAAATATTCGTTCTGTAAACTCGATGATGAAAGACAACATAAAACCGAACAAAAAGAATAGTAGAATCACAACCACAGCCATTTTAGGAACGTAACTGAGTGTCATTTCCTGAATAGTGGTTGCTGCCTGAAAAATAGAAATCGTAAGACCAATGATTAGCGCGCCAATCAAAATAGGGCCTGCTAATACCGTAGTGGTAGTTAGCATTTCCTGTACCCAGTATAAACCTACTTCTTCATTCATTTTTTTTACTCCTGCTTACGCTAACTAAAACTTCGAACCATTGAATCTACCAATAAATACCAGCCATCGGTTAATACGAAGACCAAAATTTTGAACGGCAGCGACACCAAAACCGGTGGTAAGAAAATGATACCCATCGCCAAAAGAATAGAGGAAACCACGAGATCAATCACCAAAAATGGTAGATAAATCAGGAATCCGATCTGAAATGCAATCCTCAGTTCACTTACGATATAGGATGGAACTACCACATAAAGCGGGATATCATCTATACTTTGTACGGCATCCATATTGGCCATATCCATAAAGAGCAGTAAGTCTTTGTCTCTGGTTTGGCGAATCATAAATTCTTTAAGGGGGATTGCTCCAGCTTGTAGTGCTTCTTGCTGGGTCATTTCTTCCGCCAAATAGGGCTGAATGGCATTTTCGTTTATTTGATCAAACACGGGAGCCATTATAAAAATGGTCAAAAATAATGCTAAGCCCAGCAAAACCTGATTCGGAGGAGATTGCTGCGTACCCAGAGCCATACGCAAAAAGAAAAACACCACAATGATTCGTGTAAAACTCGTCATCATGGTTATAAACGCCGGACCAAATGCCAGAATGGTAAGCAAAATCAAGGTTTGAATGGCAAGGGAATAATCCTCAGCACCATCAACGGGAGATATACTCAGATCAATTCTGGGTATAGCACCGGGACCATCGGGCTCATCAACCTGAGCCAAAACTTGCGCCGGTTTGGCTAGTAATCCCACAAAAACTACTGCTAAAACCAACAGTATTTTTGCAAACCTATGTAGAGACATGGACTATTTTTTCTGAAAGTGTGAAAGTAAACCTGAGAACGAGGATGATTCTTCATTCGCTTGGTTTTCTTTTACTATCAAATCCCATTCCTCTTTTTTATATCTGTGCAAAAGGCTTACCTGATGGGCTGTGGCAGCCATTACCCAGTATTCATTATTGATTTCTATGACCTGAATTTCCTGACCATTCGGCAAGCTTTGCCGTCCAATCATTTTAAACAAGTCTGAATCGGGTGTTTTTGATGATATGGTTTTGTTGCTTCGGAAATACCACCACATTATTCCAATGGCTCCGATCATAATAAAAAAGGTAGTAAGTGCGCTACCAAACATTCTTTGGGATCTCTGTTCCGGAATGGATACCACATCTCGTCCGATGGCTACACGTAGACTGTCTATGCGTGCCTGTTCTTCGATAGCGATAGAAGTGCTTCTGGTTTCAGATTGCGCCAACACAAAAATCCACAGCACGAGTAATCCGGCACCTACAGCAAGTGCGTATTTTACGAGTTTCCCCGGGTCAACCGGAGGCATTGTTCCTCCAGGGTTGTTTCCAAACATTAGCGTAAACTTTCGATGCGCTCGCGGGTTGATACCAAGTTGGTGATTCTCACGCCAAAGTTCTCGTCGATTACCACAACTTCACCTTCAGCGATTTTTTTGCCATTAGCATACACTTCGATTGGCTCACCGGCAAGTTTATCCAATTCTATCACTGATCCGCGCATGTAGTGGAGAATTTCCCCAAGAGGCACACTCTTACGACCTAGTTCTACAGAAATATCCAGCTCTACATCTTTCAGAATATCTAGATTTCTGGTCTCCGATGGACTGGTTTGAGATAATTTATCGTCCAGTTCGCCAAATTCAACGGGCTTTCCTGCTACGGGAGGTCCTTTTTTCTTGGCAGGCTCTTTTTTTGGTGCTTCTTTTTTAGGAGCCTCAGCCTGTTTTTCGACCGGAGCTTCTTCGGCTTCTTCTGAGAAGTCCTCTGCAGAAACATCACCTTCTTCGCCAAACAAATCGTCGATATCGGTGTCAGCCATCATTTCAGGCTCAACGGATGACCCTACGGGCTCTTCTTCTTCCATTTCTTCTTCGGCGGGAGAGAGCGCAGCAATTTTATCATCAGCAGGAACTCCGACCGCAACAATCATTGCTAATTGAGGTTGCTCGTCGCCATCAATCAAGAATTTTCCGGCCACATCAATTTGAGCCATGAAATATTCTTTGTCGCCTACGGCATTGGCAATTTGACCGGACTTAATCAATTCGACTTCGTTTGGCTGAATGTCAATTCCAATTTCAGACATCCAAACCTGGATATTTCCAACTAATTGAGAAGAAAATTCTTTCATCAAGTCTCTGGAAATCTCATTTACATCCTGCTCTTCCACGCCAAGCATAGCCATGGATAATTGAGGAATCCAGTTTTCATCAAAAGCAATGAAAAAGTCTGTATCTAACACAGATTCTTTTACATGAATAACCAGGGTTCCCGTTTTCAGGGCATCAATAGCCATAGGAGGATCGGTAAGCTGGGAAGCCGCCATTTCTGCTTTAACTTTCTTAAGCAGAATGTTTTTCAGGAAGCCTTCCATAGCCGGCAGGTAATCCTGTATTCCTTTTTCTAAAATTGCGATTTCCATATTAATCCTCTTCCTGGTTTACCTTTTGTTCAATTTTCTCAACATTTTCCTGACCTCTATTATGTAGAGTCATTTCTATTTCTGCTTTTTTATCAAAAACCTCAAAAACTCTCATTGCTTTATGATTGTGTTTTGTTCCGGGATAACCGGTCATTTTCACATCATTATTCACTTTTATCATCAACGGTTCATCAATGCGCTGATCCAAAGGTATGGCGTCTCCTACTTCCAGATTCACCAATTCCTCAATCGTAATTTTTGTCTCGCCCAAAATAGCTTGTACCGGAACATTCACTTTTTTGATATGCTCGGCAAACATATTTCTAAGTTCAGGCGATAATTCATCTTTCCGCATTTGGTTAGAGAACTTTAGCAATGAATTACTCAAAGCTTCTTCTAACAATGCATAAGGATAACAGATGTTCAATGGCGCTGCGGTATCGTACACCTGGATTTGATAAAAAACGACAATTGCAGGCTCTACAGCTGAAATAATCTGAATATTTTCCGGATTGGTTTCGTAAGAATGCTGCTCAATCGTCAATTTCATGAACGGCTCCCACGCTTCAGCGAGCTCAGCGTACACTTTGGACATCGTACGAGAATTAATCCTAGCCTCAATGCTAGTCATTTCCCGTCTGTAAAACATTTCCTTGCTGTTACCGCCACTTTGCTTTTCAACGGCATAAATACAAAAACGGGGATCGATCTCAATTACAGCTTCGCCACCTAATTCCTCAACAGAAATCAGATACAACGCACTTGGGGCAGCCACCGATTGTACAAACTCCGAATACACTACCTGATCAATAGCGTGCATTTTGACATCAACTATTGTTCTCAAGCTGTTTGTTAAAGCTACGCTCAGGTTTCTTGCAAACGTTTCGTGCAAGTTCCGCAACGAACGCATCTGTTCCTTACTAACAAGCTTGGGGTGCTTGAAATCGTAAGGAAGTATTTCCTTATCGAGCGCGATACTTGATGCCTCAACCTCGTCGGGCTCGCCGACGTACTTGGCCATCATGTGATCGATTTCAGATTGCGATAGTTTTGCAGCAGCCATAACTATTCGGATTACTTAAAAATTTAATGCTATTGCATCACGTATTGAGTGAAGAACAAATTTTGCACCGCTCTTCTACCTAATATTTGATTTATCATAATTCCCATCTCGAGTTTTAGATCATTTCGCTCATCAAGATTGGCTAATTCTGATACCGTTCTTCGTCCCACCATAGTAATTATGGCATCTCGGATAACCACTTCACGTTGCTCAATACGATCTAGGTCACGTGCACTTCGCACTTCTAAACCTATAGAAAGTAATAAGTAACGGGTCCCTTCAGTTCCGGCGGGATTTACAACTAGTTCTGTAATCTCATAGTATCCACCAAAATCTGGAGGAGTACCATGTACCCATTCGTAAATGCGTGGATAATTCATTGAAACAATGGCATAAGCCAGTATAAATTCTGCTAACAGAATAGCGCCAATTAGGAAATAATTTCCGTATCTCTTCCGTAAGGAGCCCGGTATCGTTACTACTGGTATCCCATCATCAGGTGGAGACTGTGGTGTATTTTGCTTAGCCATAATGCTTGTTTCTAATTAAACATACGCGGACTCTGTCCGGGTGAAAAAAATGGATTATTTTGACTTCCAGCGTCGTTATTGTCGGCATATCGAATATAAATTTCCACACGCCGGTTTGCTCTTCTGCCCTCTTCGGTATCATTGGAAGCTAGCGGACGATGTTCGCCGTGGCTGCTTGCCTTGAACCTGTCAGGCGGAATGTCTGTATTATCTATCAAATATCGCACCACAGATGCCGCTCTCTCTGCACCAAGTTCCCAATTAGAGCGGAAAGCACCCGAACGAATAGGGATATTATCGGTGTGACCCTGCACTTCGATTTCCCGAACATCGGCATCAAACAAATACGCAATTTCATTTAATACCGAAGCCGACTCGGTCAGGAGTTGAGACGAACCGCTTGGGAAGGTCAGAGCTTCGCGTAAAATAATTCGGCTACCCTCAGGCAAAAGATCAATCTGAACCTGGTCAGCAAGTTGACGATCTTCGATATATCTACCAAGATCTTCCCAATGCTCAGCACGTCTCATTCTTCTAGCTATCAGGGACTCTGGTGGAAGAACAGAACTTTCTGTCAGTACTCCTTCGCCACCCTTAAACGTAGAAATGATCATATTCAGCTTAGTCATTTCTATGCCGGGAGTGAGGGTGTAGAGTACAATGAAAAAAATCAGCAGTAGCGTGATAAAATCACTGTACGTCAACAGCCAGTTTACAGGTTTGACAGTACGCTTTCCCATTTATCTTTCTGCTGGTTTATCCAATGATTATACAGCTTATCTTCCTGTTTCTGGTTATAACTGCGTTCACCATTGATTCGAATATAATCTGCTCTTTGCTCCGGAGTTACGAAGCTGAGCATTTTCTTTTCCATAATTCTTGGGTTTTCCCCATTTGCAAGAGATATAACGCCGGAACGAAGCATTTCTTTCTCGGCCATTTCCTGCTCTGCCAGCTTTACCATTTTACCCGCTAATGGGGCAAAGATTAGATTAGCGAACATGGTTCCGTAAAATGTGGTAATCAATGCAATCGACAATCCGACACCCAATGATTCCGGATCAGTAAGATTCTGAAGCATCATTACCAGACCGATAATGGTACCAATCATACCAAATGCCGGTGAATACTGAGACATTGATTCTAAAACTCGAATACTTAGATCCTGACGTCTTTCAAGGCCTTTAATTTCATCATCCAATATTTGGACAAGATTTTCTTCCGAAATACCGTCAATAGCCAGTTCCAGTCCATTGCGTAAATAATCATCTTCAACATACATCACATCATCATCAAGCACCAATAAACCATTTCTTCTGGCTCTTCTGGAAAACATGACCATCATCTCGATGGTATCGCCGGGATCTTTTTCAGTCTCTTTGAGAGAAGTAGTTACCGTTTTGAATGTATCTACTAAGTCATCAATACTATGATTGATAATTGTGGCACAAATCACCCCGCCAAGTACAATAATCAGCGAAGCAACGCTCACAAAGGCAACAAAATTACCCTGTGTAACGATGGCCAGAAATATCAAACCAAAACCGGCAGTAAGACCTATGATGGTGGATTTATCCATAATGATTTATTTCGGAATAAAACTCTAAGTTAAGAAAGCACTCGCCCTCTATCAAAAGGCGAGTGCTATAGGTTTGAACCATTAGCGATTATTATCGCTTAAGGTTGACTGCTTCTGCTAAAATCTGATCTGCGGTTTGTATTACCCGCGCATTAGACTGATACGCCCGCTGCGTGATAATCATGTCGGTAAACTCTTTTGCGAGATCTACGTTAGAGCTTTCCAAAGCACCAGATGCAATATTGGTGCCAGCCATATTCGTTGCTATTTCCAATGAAAGATCACCGGCTCTATCGTTAAGGCTTAATAAGCCATTTCCGATATTTTGTAATCCTTCAGGATTTGGAACATTTGCCAGGGCTAATTGTCCAAGGTTTTTGCTCTTTCCATTACTGTAAGAGCCAACCAGAAAACCATCGTTATCCACGAAAAAGTCTACCAGTTCGCCTTGTGCAAAACCATCCTGGCTAACTGCATTTGCAGTACTGCTTCCATCAAACTGAGTTAATGCTTTGCCTTCGGATGCAAAATTCAGATTGAAAGTTACAGGAGACGCTCCGTTGCCCGGATTAAATGTAAGTTCATCGAATGTTGACGAAATCAGACGGCCATCGGCATCGAACTCAACCGTTCCTGAGCCAATTTCCTGGCCATCAAGAATTCGAGCTGAATACCCCCACATACCATCTTCTTGCTGAGTAAATTCAACAATCAATGTGTGTGGCTTACCCAATCCATCATAAACCGTTGAGCTGATGGTTTTGGTATTGTCTGCTCCTTGGGTGGTTACACGGAAATCCAATTGAGCTACATCACGTGCAACACTATCAGGATCTGCAGGATCAGAAATCTGGAATCCTCCAATATTGATCTCTGAATCACCAATTCGGTCAGAATTCAGAACAATCAATCCATCGCGAAGTGTTGCTGTTGCGTCGGCAGCTTCTGCACTGATAAATGAGATAAAATCATTTAAAGTTGAACCTTCCTGAACAACAACCGGGTTATCCGGATCAGAATCGTCAATAACTCTGGCTTCAAATGGGAAGGAAACTTCCGATGTGGAACCATCTGCATTGGTAATGGTGAACGAAACTACCTCACCGTCTTGTAATCCCTGGAATTGGCTGATTTGATCAAGCAGAGTATCTCCATCTGCTAAATCACCACCATCTAAGGTGAACGGTACGGTTTGCGTTACAACTTGAGAAGAAGCTCCGCCGCTATTCAGGTTACCTGCCAGATTTACGTTCTGTGTAGATTGTGGACGGAATATATCTTCAAAGTTAATTCGCAAGTCGCTGGTAGAGCCACCACTTACGATATTACCTTCTCCGTCGCCATTGTATCCTTGCACTCGCATACCGCTCTGACTAACGAGAAATCCATCTTTGTTGAAAGAAAAATTTCCGGCACGTGTAAGGAGGTTTTGGCTACCATCACCAACAAGAAAATATCCACCACCCTGAATAGCTAAGTCGGTTGGACGATTTGTGGTTTCTAAGCTACCTTGATTGAGGTCTCTGTCGATTGAGCTTACTCTAACGCCCAGACCCAATTGATTTGTGAATTGAGGAGTGTCAGAAATACGACTACCGCCTCTGGTTAAATTCAGATTCATCATTTCTGCAAATGATACTCTGCCCGATTTGAAACCGGTAGTATTCACATTCGCAATATTGTTACCGATTACGTCCATTTTGGTTTGAAAACCTCTAAGGCCGCTTACACCGGTATTCAATGAATTCATTAATGACATAATTGCCTCCGTCTATGTAATGTTTAGGATGGATAGTATCGGTCGGTCAACTATCCGGCGAGCTTCCCTGACGGGGCCAGCTCGAACTGTCCAGTTATTGTTGTTTTATTGGTTATTAAATTCTAGAACATTATCAGGTTCTGTTAGTGATTACGGCACTGTCGATTTGGGTAAAAACGCGTTCACGTAATTCCATTTGATCCACAGCTGTTATTACAGTTCTATTCTCGATATTTACCACAAATGCATGGTCTCCATCCAGAATCAACGACTCCCGACTACCCTTTTCTTCAGCGCGATCTACCGCTTCCTGAATTCGGACTAGGTCCATTTCATTAAGTAGAATATTTCGATCTTCAAGCCTTTTTTGAGCATGTCCGGAGAATTGTAATTGCTTACCGTCACCAGCAACTTTTTGCAATACCTCAGAAAAAGACTTTCCGTCTTTAGTAAGAGGCGATTGCTTCTGAACCTGCCCCGGCTGCTGCGAAGGAGAAACCGGTTGTGTTCTTCCAGTTAAGTGACGAATGTTCATGTTGTATGAACTATAAGTTGTTGTCTAATGACAGGAAACGCTCTAGTACAGAACCATTTTCCTGATTTTGGGGCACCTCCCCAATTTCCTCTATATCGCCGAGGTTTACGAAAACTCCATTCACAAGCAGATCAACTCCACTGCTGGAATAGCGCACTCGTTCAGCGATACCTTCAATAAATGCATAAGCGGCAACATTCGTATTACCATCTTTCGCACTTATTTCAACAAAGTAATTTCCTTCGGGCACACGATTACCGTTGTCGTTTCTTCCGTCCCACTGCCAACCTTGGTCACCTTGTGGCAAATTGGTAAGATTTACACGACGAACAGCGTTACCGTCCTGGTCACGAATTACGACTTCAACATCACTGGCAGCCGACTTCAAATTGAAATTAATTTCAGAAGCCTGTCCGGATAAATTGATTTCGTTGGAAATTGCTTTTACATGCTTACCAGCTAATGAGGCAGCCATTGTGTTGGTTAAGCCAACAGCAAGACCTTCCTGTGCTTTCGCCAGCATATTTATTCCTTCATTAACATTCACCAACTGCTCAACGGAATTGAACTGAGCAAGCTGAGCAGCAAATTCCGCACCATCAAGAGGGTTAATTGGATCTTGATTACGTAACTGAGCAACAAGAAGCTGCAGAAACTGCTGCTGACCTAATTCTGAAGAGCCACGGGTTCCACTTTGCAATGAAACTCTGCTAGTATCAGCATTAATACTGTTGATATCCATAGATGTACCTTCCTTGGTTGTTTAGCCTATCCATTCGTTATTATTGAATCCAAACGAACGTTGCAGGTTATTGCGGCTTTCGGCCTCTTCAGTCTCCGATTCCATGGTGACTGCACCTGCATTTGAAATGTCGTTCTTTTTTAGCTCATCTGCAAATTGCTGATTATTCTGTTGTTCTCCATCTTGTTTCAGATACAGTTCAACTTCGGAATCAAACTTCTCAATCAGGTGATCTTTAATCTCCTGAAGATGCTGCTGAAGTAGTTTTTGAACTTCAGCATTTGCTGTGCTTAGTTGTAATTGAATCTTACCATTTTGCTCCCTGAGGGCAATATTCAAGGATTTTCCGTTGCCCAAAGTAAAACGATGCTGTTGCCATGCGCCGGGATTACTACTTTGCTGAGAGCCAAATGAAGACCGCTGAGTGTACGCTACAACTCTATTCGTTAACTCCTTTTTTAGTAAACTCAAATCCTGTGAAACGGCAAACTTTCCCTCAGCCTCAGAATCAGACTGACCTTTTTCCGGAGCAGCCAATAGCACTTCCTCTAAACCGGATTCCGTAATTTCAGGAACTGTTAAATCAGATTTTTGAATTCCACTTACTATTGTTCCTTCTGAAGATAATTTTGAACTTTGAGTTAGAGGAAGATTATTACTTCTTTGGTGATTATTGGCTTCTGATTTGGTTTCATCTTTTTTAGAAGCCAAAGTAGGGGTACTATTACCCTTAATTTTATTCTTTGACTCAGAACTAAATTCAATACGGTCAGATTTCTCGATAACCTCTGAAACTTTTTTAAGAGTTGACTCACCATCAACCGACCTAGATTTTACACTTCCACCTTTGTCAAACTCAAAGTTTTTGGCGTTTGCTGTAATAGGTTCTGATTTCTTAGAATTCTGTAAAGGATAAAATTTGAGCCTTGATTCCTTTGTGACACCCGCCTGTTTATTTCCGCTCTTCTGCGCCTCAGATACTTTCTGACTTTCCTTCGGTTCAGAGTCTTGTACTTTTACTTCGGAGGCCGAAGGTCCATTTTGTTGCATTGGCCGGTTCTCAACATTTCCTCCTACACGTACTCCAACGCCTTTGACTCCGGATTCCGGCATTGCGCTTTGCCAACCTCTTTCTGGTCTAGCTTCGGTTTCCGATTTTACCGATGATCCCTGAGCTCCAACTTTCTGCGCCTCAGATACCTTCTGGCTTCCCTTCGGTTCAGAGTCTTGTACTTTTACTTCGGAGGCCGAAATTTCTGATTTTGAATCTTTCAACTCCGAATCACTTATCGGTTTTTTATCAGAGTTTTGGACTATTTTTTTTGCATTATCTGAACTCTCTTTTAATTTCTGACCCGTTTTACTTGCTTTATGATTGATATCAAGTTTCTGAAATATGGAAATAACTTCTCCATTCGCCGAGTCTGAAAGATCTTTAGTAGCTTTTGCGTCTTTTTTTAAGGAGCCTTCCGGAAGATTTATAGAAACTTCAAGGCCATAACCAGTCAGCTTGGTATGCTTGACATCTCCATTCGCTATTTGCTCAGCATTCATTTTTTGTCCAAGCATAGCAACATCAAGGCCTGATTTAAACATGCCTTTCTGCGCATAGCCGGTAGCCTTAACTTCCTTTGAAGGAAGCTTTTTAAGCTCGCTTTCCGGCTTAAAAAACTCCATTAATTGCTTAAACATAATCCTTACCTCCGTGTCAGGACATCACATTTCTTAATAAGGTTGCAGCCTTCCCTGGCTCCAATGCTCTGAGTAATTGTTCGCGTTGTAAGTTAGAACTTGCTCGGTACAAATCCACAATTTGATTGTCACTTAATCGATTTACGATAGGTGCCAATTCATTTTCATCCAGCCGGAGTAAACTTCGTGCTACCTCAGCTGTTCTCTGATCCAATTCTACTTCTGCAGAAGCGAGCTGTGCTTGACCAGGAGCTCCCGGCCCACCTAATCTGGCTAAATTCTCCTCAAGTCTTAGGTTTACCTGAAATAGCGAATCTATCACGGCAACATCCTGTGCTTCTTTTTCCCGAAGTTGTTCCAGAGCCTCTTCCAAATCCTGAATTTCTTGTCTCAAACGTACAATTGCAGCAGGACCAAATTCCATATAATTGAAATCCTGTAATTCACTTAAATCAAAATCGCCGGGAATCTCATCATCTGAATCGATAGGATTGAATATGGGATACAGGAAAAAAGACAGTACTAAGAAACCTAAAAAGGCTCCTAAAAAAGTGAGAATCAGTGTTAATAGCCGCTTACCGTACATACTCTTAGTTCCTTCTGTTATATAGTTGGGTAGCCACCTCGTTCATTTCCTTTTGCTCCAGGCGCTCCATAGCTATAATGAAGTTCTTTCTTTCTTTATTTTCAAGAATTTCAAGCATTTTCATTTTTTTATTCGCTTCAACAAGTCTCAGACGCTCACGTTCAGCGTCTTCCTCTGCGCGACGAATGGCCTTATCCAACTCCCAAATTTTCTGATGTGATTGCTGGATAAAATTATAATGCTGAACCATTCCATAACGCCCACTTGGGATATTTATGTGAAAAGATTCATTATACTCGCCTAGAACATTTTCTATCTGACTTTTTTCCTGTTGGAAATTATACAACACTCGTAGCGCTTTGGCATACTCCATGCGTTGCTTTGCCTGCTCATGCTTTCTCACGGAAAGTAAGGAATCAAATCGGAATTGGAATTTCATAATCTACCTCCCTGCTGATTCGGCTGAGTTTGCTGAGGTGCTTGCTGCTCATTTTGCCCTGCTAAAACACCAAGCAAACGATCCCAGAGCGACTCTTCAAAATCAGCATCATCCATATCCTGTCGCAGAAAATCGTCCAATGCATCAATTCTGGAAATAGCACGATCAATCTTGGGATTGCTGCCCTTCACATAAGCGCCAATATTTATCAAATCTTCTGCTTCGCGATAGATTGCCAGAATTTCCCGTGCCTGTTGCGATATTTCCCTTTGATCTCTGGTGACAATATTCGGCATTACCCTGGATACACTTTGAAGTACATCAACAGCTGGATAATGATTCTTATGAGCTAAATCTCTGGATAATACGATGTGCCCATCTATAATAGAGCGAACAGCATCCGCTATAGGCTCGGTCATATCATCATTATCAACCAAAACAGTGTACAAACCGGTAATACTTCCTTGCCCGGTTCTACCGGCACGCTCAAGAAGTTTTGGAAGGATGGTAAAAACGGAAGGTGTGTATCCTTTCGTAGTTGGTGGTTCTCCCGATGCTAATCCGATTTCACGTTGCGCCATCGCAACACGAGTTACCGAATCCATCATCAATAAAACATTTTTTCCCTGATCACGGAAATACTCAGCGATGGCAGTAGCGGTATAAGCTCCTTTTACCCGGCTCATTGCTGCACGGTCTGACGTAACCGCCACAACCACACTTCTCGCCATCCCTTCCGGACCCAATACATCGTCGATAAATTCTTTTACCTCTCGGCCACGCTCACCAATTAATCCAATGACATTTACATCGGCGGATGAATGTCTGGCAATCATCCCCATCATCACGCTTTTACCAACACCTGAACCGGCAAAAATACCCATCCTTTGTCCACGACCAACGGAAATAAAGGAATCGATTGAGCGGACTCCCGTAAATAATTGATCAGAGATATTTTCTCTTTCTAATGGGCCCGGCGGGTCATTGTGAATTGGAATCGAAGTGGTTGAGCCAATAGCTCCAAATCCATCTATAGGTTCTCCGTGGGCATCAACCACACGACCGAGCAAACTATCGTCAACTTTTATGGTTAGCGGCGAAGCCATAGGTTCTACCAAGGCTCCGGTTTGCATGCCTTCGATTCTGTCATGGGGCATTAATAGCGCTGTTTGCTCCCGCATTCCAACCACCTCTACCAAAGACGAACCTGCCTTGGTATGGATTTTAAAAACCTCTCCAACCGACGTATCTAAGCCTGTTGCTTCAATTACCGTACCCACCACTGATGACACCTTGCCATAGCGAATAGGCTTGGCTGAAAAAGCCTGTACTTTCTGTGATATGTCAGTCAGCAATTCTGTCATTGAGAATCCTCATGAAGCCAATCGGAAAGTTTTGCAGTTTGTCTGAAATCGTTAAGGTTTTTCTTAAAATTTTGAATTAGAGCCGCATGATTTGAATCCACCTTAAACTCGCCGGGATTCAGCTCAGAATTTCTTTCAATGGCAATATGTTTCAGGTGTGTCACCTTTTCCTTCAAATACACGATTGAATCATAATCGGAATCAGAAACTGTGATTACAGCCTTATGATCATCTTCGAGTTCCTTTAAAAATTGCTCGATTGCTTTGGCTACTTTTTCTTTGAGCGTTTCGTTTTCTACAGGAACACCAATTACTTTTTCAGCCAAATCAAAAACTAAGGAGTGCGTTGCAGTTTCTAATACAGCGATAGTATCGTGGAGAATCTGCTCAAATTGATTCAAAGCTTGTTCGAACGTATTCAGATGCAGATCAATTTCTGTTTTTGCTTTTTGCTTCCCGTCTTCAAAACCGGCTGCATAACCTTGTTCTACGGCTTTTTGACGCTCTTTTACGATCCGCTGCTCCCACTGCGCATTGTTCTGAGCCAGCATACGCTCCAAATCTTCATCTACTTCCGGTTTGTCCAGGAAAACCATATCGTAGGAAA
The DNA here is from genome assembly GCA_007116685.1 of Balneolales bacterium. Taxonomy (GTDB): domain Bacteria; phylum Bacteroidota; class Rhodothermia; order Balneolales; family Natronogracilivirgulaceae; genus SKIC01. Next base: position 1,533 of record SKIC01000248.1, on the reverse strand, counting down.
GTCGCTTTCGGAAGTCTTTCTCCTCCTCAAGTTGTAAGCGTGTTTTATCTATAACTTTTGATCGCATATCATAGCACCTTATTCAACCATTTCTTCGTTGGCTATTTTACGGATAGAAATCTGTCCCATTTCTTCCAATTGCTTGATACGCTGAATAATACGCTGTTGAGATTCCTCAACTTCCTTAACACGTACAGGACCAAGTGCATCCATATCCTCAATCAGTATACTACTTGCACGGTTAGACATATTTTTTGTGAACTTTTTGACCAAAGGTCCACTTGCACCCTTGAGGGCAATAACAAGGTCTTTTTTGTCGATTTCGCCGATAATTCTTTGAAGCAGACGATCTTCCAAATCGAGAATATCTTCGAAAAGGAACATAAGTTTCTTAATCTCTTCGGCCAGATCGGGATCTCGCATCTCAATATCTTCGAGTACCAGCCTTTCTGTCGAGATTGTGGCTGCATTCAAGATATTGGCAACTACAGCAGTACCGCCGCTCGCCATTCCAGAATCGCTATCAAAGCCACCCATTTGATCACGAATTACGTGTTCAATCTCCTTAACTACATCCTGGGAGATTTTACCCATAGTTGCTAATCTATAGGCCACTTCTGAGCGTACTGATTCATCAAGATTAGACAAAACTTCTGCAGCCCGGTCTGTTTTTAGATGTCCTAAAATCAGGGCGGCTACCTGAGGATGTTCTTTTTGTAGAAACTGCACCATCTGAGGAGTTTCGGCTGTCTGGAAAAGAGCAAAAGCACTCATTTCCGTTGCGGCTTCTACCCTGCGTAAAAGTTCCTTGGCACCTTTTTCACCACGCGAACTTTTCAGAATTTCTTTAGCGTAATCGAGACCGCCCTCCATCACATACTGCTTGGCGAGCATGAGGTCATAAAACTCTTGCAATACAGTATCAACTACCCTTGGGGTAATGTTATCCATATTAGCAATCTCAATGGTAACCTTCTCAATTTCTGAGTCGGATAACTCCTTAAAAACTTTCGAAGCCGGATCTAAACCAATAGCAATCATCAGTACAGCAACACGCTGTATACCTGTTAGGCTATCTATATCATCAATTAATCTTTGTCGATATTTTGCTCTACCTAGCATAGTTAGGATTCCTCACGTTTAACCATCATACTCCTCACCAAATTGGCGGTTTCTTCCGGTTTGAATTCGGTAAAGTTTTTAATCTCTTCAAACATCTTGGACTTCGCTTCAAGCTGCCTTTGAGCCTCAGGAGTCAATTTACGGCGGTAAATATCATCTCGGGAAGTATCTTTCTGAGGATTATCTTGTTGTCTTTCCTCTTTTGGAAACGACTTTTGATCTTGTTTTGCACCGTCAATTTCTGGCCTGATTTTAAAGAATACCGGTCCATCAGGATTCATAGAGCGATAAATACCATACACGAGGGCAAAAGCCAGGCCTAGAGCCACTAATATTACAATCCATCTTAGAATTTCATTATAGGGTACAGGCTGCTGATGTTGTACGGTTTGGAACATTTCATCCGCAAAT